>JASJBF010000028.1 GCA_030066685.1 Kiloniellales bacterium
AGCCTGGAGAAGTTCACGGTCAAGCAGGGCGACGAGGTCACGATCGTCATCACCAACATCGACGACGTCGACGACCTGACCCACGGCTTCACCCTGGCCAACTACGGCGTCGCCTTCGAGATCGGCCCGCAGGCGACGGCCTCGGTCACCTTCACGGCGGACCGGCCGGGCGTGCACTGGTTCTACTGCCAGTGGTTCTGCCACGCGCTCCACATGGAGATGCGCGGCCGCATGCTGGTCGAGCCGCGCGCGGTGTGATGTCCCCGCGCGGCCCAGAATACGCGGGCCGGCCGGCGGTCAGGACCTTCCTGGCCGCCGGCGGGCTGGCCCTCGGGCTGCTGTCGCCCTGCACGGCGATCGGCGCCGAGCGCGAGGTCCGGCCCGGTCCCGAGACCTTGCGGCGGGCGGTCGCGCGGGCCGCCCCCGGCGATGTTCTGATGCTGCGGCCTGGGCTCTACCGGGGCGGTGTGGTGATCGACCGGCCGCTGACCCTGCTCGGCGATCCCGGCGCGACAGTGGACGGGGGTGGCGCGGGCAGCGTGATCACGGTCTCGGCCCCCGACGTCGTGCTGCGCGGGCTCACCCTGGTCAACTCCGGCGAGAGCCTCCAACGGGAGGACAGCGGGGTCTTCGTCGACACAGAAGGCGACCGGGTCCTGATCGAGGACAACCGGCTGAGCGGCAACCTGATCGGGGTCTTCCTCAAGGGGCCGGAGGACGCCCGGGTGCGCAACAACAGCATCCGGGGCCGCAGCGACCTGCGCATGAACGAGCGGGGCAACGGCGTGCAGCTCTGGAACACGCCGGGCTCGGTGGTCGAAGGCAACGACGTCCGCTTCGGCCGGGACGGCATCTTCGTCACGACCAGCCGCGGCAACGCCTTCCGGAACAACCGCTTCCGCGACCTGCGCTTCGCCGTCCACTACATGTACACGAACGACAGCGCGGTGACCGGCAACGTCTCCCGGGGCAATCACGCCGGCTACGCCATCATGTTCTCCCATCGCCTGGAGATCCGCGGCAACCTCTCGGAGGGCGACCGGGACCACGGCCTGCTGTTCAACTACGCCAATTCCTCGCGGATCGAAGGCAACCTGGTGCGCGGCGGCGCCGAGAAGTGCGTCTTCATCTACAACGCGAACAAGAACGCCTTTCGCGGCAACCGATTCGAGGGCTGCGGCATCGGCATCCACTTCACCGCCGGATCGGAACGCAACGAGATCGCGGGCAACGCTTTCGTCGACAACCGGACCCAGGTGAAGTACGTCGGAACGCGCGACATCGAATGGTCGGCGGGGCAAAGGGGCAATTACTGGAGCGACAATCCCGCCTTCGACCTCGACGCCGACGGCATCGCGGACCGCCCCTACCGCCCGAACGGCCTGGTCGATCAGATCCTCTGGCGCGATCCCCTCGCCAAGCTGCTGCTAAACAGCCCGGCGGTGCAGGTGCTGCGCTGGGCCCAGTCGGAGTTCCCGGCGCTGCACCCGGGCGGGGTCCGGGACTCGGCGCCGCTGATGCACCCGCCCGCGATCGCGCCGGCCGGGGAGGGTTGAGCGCCATGCGAGCCCCGGACGCCATGATCGCCCTCGACGCCGTCTCCAAGCGCTACGGCGGCAAGGCGGTGCTTCACGAGGTGAGCCTCTCGGTCGAACGGGGGGAGTGCCTGGCCCTGGTCGGCCACAACGGCGCCGGCAAGACGACCCTCTTCAAGCTGATG
Organism: Kiloniellales bacterium; assembly: GCA_030066685.1. Taxonomy (NCBI): domain Bacteria; kingdom Pseudomonadati; phylum Pseudomonadota; class Alphaproteobacteria; order Rhodospirillales; species Kiloniellales bacterium. Next base: position 1,721 of record JASJBF010000028.1, read on the forward strand.
CTCGGGCTGACCCGGCCGAGCGCCGGCCGGGTCCTGGTCGAAGGCGAGGACCCCGCCGGCAGGGCCGCGGTCGCGCGCCGCGCCGCCATCGGTGTCTTGCCGGAGAGCGTGGCCTTCCACAACGCCATGACCGGGCGGGAAGTCCTGGCCTTCTACGCCCGCTTGAAGGGGCAGAGCCCGAGCCTCTGCGACGGGCTGCTGGCGCGCTTCGGCCTCGGCGAGGCCGCGAAGCAACGGGTCGGCACCTATTCCAAGGGCATGCGCCAGAGGCTCGGGCTGGCGCAGGCGGTTATGGGGGCGCCCCGCTTGCTGCTCTTCGACGAGCCCACCTCGGGCCTGGATCCCGTCTTTCGGCAAAGCTTCTACGACTTGCTGTCGCGCCAGCGCGACCTCGGCACCACGGCGATCATCTCCTCCCACGCGCTCACCGAGATCGAGGCCAGGGCCGACCGGGTCGCGATCATGAACCACGGGCGGCTGGTCGCCTGCGGCAGCCTCGAGGCGCTGCGCGACGGCGCCAGGCTGCGGACCCGCCTGCGGGTCACCGTTGCGCCGGGCGAGACCGGCCGCCTGGCCGAAGGGCTCGGCGCCTTCGCCGAGATCGAGCAGATCAACGAACGGACCTTGGAGCTCACCTGCCCGACAAATGACAAGATGGAATTGCTTCGGCGGATCACCGAGCTCGGTCCGGCGGTCGAGGACATCGACATCCGGCCCCCGAGCCTGGAGGAGATCTACCAGACCTTCGCCACGGGAGAGGGGCGGTGAAGGCGCTGCTGATCCTCGCCGCCAAGGAGCTGCGCGACGGCCTGCGCAATCGCTGGGTCGCGGCCGCCATCCTGCTGCTGGCGACCCTCGCCCTGTCGCTGGCCACCCTCGGCTCGGCGCCGGTCGGGACGGTCAAGGCCGGCGCGCTGAGCGTGACCATCGCGAGCCTCTCCAGCCTGACGGTCTATCTCCTGCCCCTGATCGCCCTGCTGCTCGCCTACGACGCGCTGGTCGGCGAGGCGGAGCGCGGCACCCTGCTGCTGCTCCTGGCCTATCCGGTGGCGCGCTGGCAGGTGGTGCTGGGCAAGTTTCTCGGCCACCTGGCGATCCTGGCGGTGGCGATCCTCGTCGGCTATGGCGCGGTGCTACTGGGCCTGGCCCTGACCGGAAAAGGAACGGCTGCGGCCGGCGAGTGGCAAGCCTTCGGCGCCATGATGGCCAGCTCGCTCCTCCTGGGCGCGGCCTTCCTCGCCCTCGGCTATCTGCCCAGCGCCCTGGTCCGGGAGCGCGCCACGGCCGCGGGGGCCGCGATCGGCCTCTGGCTGATCTTCGTGGTGCTCTACGACCTGACGCTGCTCGGCCTGCTGATCGCGGACGAAGGCCAGAGGATCGGGCAGGCGCTGATATCGACCTTGCTGGTCGTCAATCCCACCGATGCCTATCGGCTCTTCAACCTCGCCGGCTCGGACGGCGTCGGCCAGGTCTCCGGCATGGCGGGGCTGGCTTCGGCGGGCGGTTTCGCCCCCGCGACGCTGCTCCTGGCGATCCTCGCCTGGGTGGCCTTGCCCCTGGCCGCGACGGTCCTCGTCTTCCGCAAGAAGGAGATCTAGCGATGCGGCGCGCAAACAGGGGACTTGTTCTCCCGGCCCTGCTCCTCCTGGTCGCGGCCTGCGGCGAAGAGCAGATAGCCGAAGCGCCGCCGCCGGCCGAGCTGACGCGCGACGCGATCGGGCACTACTGCAACATGATCGTGCAGGACCACGCCGGGCCGAAGGGCCAGATCTTCCTGTCCGGCCAGCCCGAGCCGATCTGGTTCAGCTCGGTCCGCGACACCCTGGCCTTCACCCTGCTGCCGGAGGAGCCCAAGGACATCGCGGCCATCTACGTCAACGACATGGGCCGGGCGAGCTGGGACGAGCCCGAGGCCGGAACCTGGATCGAGGCCAAGGGCGCCTGGTACGTGATCGGCAGCACGCGACAGGGCGGCATGGGCGCGCCCGAGGCCGTGCCCTTCTCGCAGCGGGCCGATGCCGAGGGCTTCGCCGCCGCTCACGACGGCCGGGTCGTCGCCTTCTCGGAGATCCCGAGCGACGCCATCCTGGGGGAGGTGCCGGAAGTCCAGCACGGGGCGGGCCACGAGCAAGCCGGAGCCGCGACGCCGGACATGCCCGGTCCAGGCCGGCATCACGTCGAAGAGGCCGGATCGCAGGCCGGCCACCGGCATCACAGCGGGGAGCAGGTTCGGGAATGAGAACAAAGGGACCCCCTAGTCGCCGGCGCTTTCTGCGCATCGCGGCGGCGGCCGCCGGGCTCGGGCTGCTCGGGCCGAGCGCGCGGGCCAGCCAGGTCGAGTTCCAGACCTGGAGGGGCACGGCGCTCGGCGCCCAGGCCTCGATCCGCCTTTACCATTCGGACCCGAAGGTGGCCCGGGCCTTGATCGAAAGGGCGCGGGCGGAGATCGAGCGGCTGGAGCAGATCTTCAGCCTCTACCGGGCGGACTCGGCCGTCTCCGTCCTGAACCGCCAGGGCCGCATCGAGGCGCCGCCGCTCGACTTGGTGCGCATCCTGGCCGAGGCGCGGCGCTACAGCGCGCTCACGGAGGGCGCCTTCGACGTCACCGTGCAGCCGTTGTGGCGGGTCTACGCCGCGTACTTTTGGCAAGGGAATGGAACGGCCGAAGGCCCCGACCCGGCCGCGATCGCCGCCGCGCTGGAACGCGTCGACCATCGCGCCGTCGCGGTCGACCCGGCGTTCATCGCCTTCGAGAAGCCGGGCATGGCGATCACGCTCAATGGCATCGCCCAGGGCTACATCACCGATCGGATCGCGGAGCTCCTGCGCTCCGCGGGCCTCGAGGACGTCCTGATCGACCTCGGCGAACTGCGCGCCCTCGGCCGGCACCCGGACGGCCGGCCCTGGGAGGTCGGGTTGAGCGACCCGCGCCAGAGACGGCGACTGCTCCGCCGGCTCGCCCTCGACGACGCGGCCCTGGCCAGCTCTGCGGGCGCCGGCACGCGCTTCGACGGCGAAGGGCGCTTCCACCACCTCTTCGATCCCCGGCTGGGGCGGAGCTCCAACCGCTACCTGGGCCTTTCGGTCAGGGCACCCACCGCCACCCAGGCCGATGCGCTCTCGACGGGTCTGTTCCATCTCGATTGGGACCGGCTCGCTGCCGTCGTCCGCCGGTCCCTCGGGATCGAGGCTTTCGCCCTGCTTCCCGACGGCGAAGAGCGCCACTTGCCGGGCTGAGACAGGGCGACATCGCAGGATCGTCCCAAGGTCCGGTCCCCGACCCACGATCGCGGATCGCCGGCAGTATGGTCGGTGGGGAGTTGGGCTCCCTAAGGTCGGCGCAGGGCGAAGATCTGGATCTTACTGCTGCGGCCCTTGACCTCCTGATCGCCGGCCGGCTCCAGACCCTCGAGCACCGCCGGATTTTCCTCGCCGGCCTCCTGGCGGATCCGCTCGATCAGCGCCTGGCTGACCACGAGGTCGGTGTCGAGCTTGCGGGTCAGGCCTTCGAGGCGGCTCGCGCTGTTCACCGTGTCGCCGATGACGGTGAAGGCCATGGAGCGCTCGCTGCCGATGTCGCCGAGCACCGCCGGACCGTAGTGCACGCCGATGCCCATGCCGATCGGCCGCTCTCCTGCGGCCGCGCGCTGCTGGTTCCACTGCTCGAGGGTGCCGATCATGGCCCGGGCGCAGGCCAGCGCGTCGCTGGCGTCCCGGGGCCCCGTGTCGGGGGTCCCGAAGGTCGCGAGCGCGGCGTCGCCGATGAACTTGTCCACGGTGCCGCCGTGCTCGAAGATCACCGCCTCCATCCGGCCGTGGAAGCCGCGCAGCATCTCCATCACGTCGGCCGGCGAGAGGGATTCGGAGATGGCGGTGAAGTCGCGGATATCCGTGAAGAGCACGCCGATGTCCTGCTGCCGCGGCACGCCGAAGGGCTGGTCGCGCGCCGCCAGGGTCTCGACCATCTTCGGCGAGAAGTAGCGGGCCAGGTTGCCCCGGGCGCGCTCGGCCGCCATCCGGTGCTCGATCGCCTCCTTGAAGACGTCGAGCTGGTCGAGGGTCTTCTTCATGGTGATCAGCAGGTCGTGGAAGTCGATCGGCTTGGTGACGAAGTCGAAGGCGCCACGGTTCATCGCGGTGCGGATGTTGTCCATGTCGCCGTAGGCCGAGATGATGATGGTCCGGAGATTGTCCTCGAACTCGCCGAGGTGCTCGAGCAGGGTCAGGCCGTCCATGCGCGGCATGTTGATGTCGCTGACCACCAGGTCGATATCCGGATCGTTCTTGACCCGCTCGAGGGCCTCGACGCCGTCGTTGGCGAAGTGGAACTCGAACTCGCCGTGGCGGATCTCCCGGCGGAACTTCCGCTTCATCAGCTCCTGCAGGTCCGCCTCGTCGTCGACGACCAGGATCTTGGCAGACATGACTCAGCTGCTCCTCTGCGCGATCATCTCGGAGATTTTGGACTTCAGCTCGTCGAAGTCGAGGGGCTTGGTCAAGAAGTCGCTGGCGCCCGCCTCCAGGGCGCGGCGGCGGCTTTCGTCGTCGCCATAGGCGGTGATCATGGCGACCGGCAGGTCCGGCCAGAGCGTCTTGACTTCCGTCAGCAACTCCAGGCCGTTCATGCCCGGCATGTTGATGTCGGAGAGGATCAGCATCATCTCGGGCCGGACGCCCGCCGTCAGTTGACCCAGGGCATCCTCCCCGGACTCGGCGAAGTGCATGACGTAGTCGCCGCGTCGCAGCTCGCGCCGGAAGCGTCGCTTGAAGAGGTCGACCACGTCGGGCTCGTCGTCGACCACCAGGATCGAAACCGTCATCTGCCCTCCATCTTGCTCGCTTGCGCGCCCCCGTTGGTCGGCTGCCGCGGCAGGGTGATGGCGAACTCGGTGAAGGCGCCCGGCTCGCTCTCCACGTCGATCCGCCCGCCGTGCTGCTGGACCACGATGTCGAAGCTCATCGAGAGCCCCAGCCCCGTCCCCTCCCCGGTCGGCTTGGTGGTGAAGAAGGGATCGAAGAGCTTCTCGCGCACCTCCTCGGGCATCCCGGTGCCGTTGTCGCGGATCCGGATCTCGACCTCACGGCCCCGGTTCTCGGTCCGCACTTCGACCGTCGGTGTGTAGCCGTCGGGTCCCGCCGCCTTGCCGCGCGCCTTGACGGCGTAGAAGGCGTTGCTGAAGAGGTTGACCAAAACCCGGGTGATCTCCTGCGGCACCAGGTCGGCGGTCCCGGCCGCCTCGTCCAGGTGTTCCTCCATGGTCACCTGGAAGCTCTTATCGCGCGCCCGCTCGCCGTGATAGGCGAGATTGAGCGCCTCGTCGACCAGGTCGTTGACCGTGGTCGCCACCCGCTCGGCGCCGTCGCCGCGGGCGTGCAGCAGCATCGACTTGACGATGTTGTCGGCGCGCTTGCCGTGGTGGTTGATCTTCTTGAGATCGCCCTTGAGGGTCCCGACGATGTCGTCCAGGTCGTCGCGGGCCTCGTCGTCGAGCTTGTCCTGGATCGGCTCGATGACCTCGCCGAGCTCGTCGAGCAGCTCGACCGAGGTCTCCGAGAAGTTGTTGACGAAGTTGAGCGGGTTCTTGATCTCGTGGGCGATGCCGGCGGTGAGCTGGCCGAGGGAGGCCATCTTCTCGGTCGTCACCAGCCGCTCCTGGGCCTTCTTCAGATCGGCCAGGGCCGCCTCGGCCTGCTCCTTGGCGCGGCGCAGCTCCTCCTCGGCCTTCTTGCGCCCGGTGATGTCGGTATGGGTGCCGATCATGCGGACCGGCTTGCCGTCCTCGTCGCGCTCGGTCACCTTGCCGCGCGACAGGATCCAGACCCAGTCGCCGGTCTTCGACTTGAGCCGGAACTCCTGGACGTAGGCGGCCGCATCGGGCTTGAGGGCCTGTTCGACGTTCGCCATGACCCTGGGCGCGTCGTCCGGATGCAGCAGTCGCTCGAAGGTGCCGAGGTTCCAGTCCAGTTCCTCCAGCTCGTAGTCCAGCATGCGCGCCCAGCGCTCGTCCCAGTACACCTCGCCGGTCGCAACGTTCAGGTCCCAGAGCCCGTCACCGGAGCCTTCCAGCGCCAGGTCCAGGCGCTCCTTGGTCTGCTGGATCTCGAGCTCCGCCTCCTTGCGCGCGGTGATGTCCCGGATGGCCCCGGAGACCAGGAGGCCCTCCTCGGTCTCGATCGGGCTGAGGCTGATCTCAATGGGGAACTCGCGGCCGTCCTTGGTCACGCCGTGGAGCTCCAGGCCCGAGCCCATGGGCCGGACCCGGGCATCGGCGAAGAAGGCCTGGCGGTGCTGCGGATGGCGCTCGCGAAAGCGCTCCGGAACCAGGAGCTCGACCTTCTGGCCGAGCAGCTCCTCGGTCGCATAGCCGAAGAGCTTCTCGGTCTGCTGATTGGTCTGGACGATGCTGCCCTCGGCATTGACGATCACGGTGGCGTCGGGCGCGGACTCGAGCAGGGACCTGAAGCGGTCCTCGGCCTTCTTGCGCGCCGTGATGTCGTAGAGCCAGCAGAGCCTTGCGGGCTTGCCCTCGAAGTTGATCCGGAACAGGGAGACCAGGACCCAAAGGCCGCTGCCGTCCGCGCGCCGCATCTGGATTTCCGCATCGTGCAGGAAACCGTCGCGCTCGAGCTGTGCGATGTGGCGCTGGCGAATCGCCGGGTCGAAATGGAGGACTTCCCCGGTCTTGCCGAGCAGATCTTCCTCTGCGTAGCCGAACATCTCACCCAGCCGGGGATTGGTGAAGATGATTCGTCCGTCGGCCTCATGGACGACGAAGGCGCCCATCGGGCTCTCGGCCAGAATGGAAATGAGGCGTTCCTCGCTCGTCCTCAGCGCCTCCTGGATCTGCTTGATCTCGGTGATGTCGGTGATGACGGTCACCATCTTGTTCCCCGGCGCGGGTTGACGCCTTAGTTGCAGGTAGCGGCCCGCCGGGGTGACATCTTCGAATGTGCTGGAGTCCCGTGACTTGAAGGAGTCTAATCTGCGCTGCAGGACTTCCTCCGGGCTTCCGTCGCCAATCAGGATGCCCTGCTTCAATTCCTGGCGTAGTACATCTTCCATCGAAGCGCCGGCAACGACCATGCCATCCGGATGCCCGTAAAGTGCCCCGTAGCGCTCGTTCACCAGGACCAACCTCAGGTCCTCGTCGACCACGAAGATGGCTCCGGGCATGTAGTCCATGGCCAGGCGAAGCTGGGTTTCCTTTTCCGCCAGGATCTCTTCGGCCTGCTTGCGCTCGGTGATGTCGGTCACGACCGCGACGGTTCCGCCGTCTTCAGTGGGTTGGCGCTGGAACTCGACGATCCGGCCGTTGGGAAGCCGTTCCTCCACCCGTACGTCCTGAGGGTTGCCGTAGCTCTCGATCCGCTGCTCGACGAGCTCGTCGATATCGCCCGGTCCGTAGTCGCCGCGCTCGGCCCTGGCTCGCACCGGATCGCGGAGCGATCCGCCACTGCGTATCGTCCCTTGCGCCAGTCCGTAGATCTCTGAATAGCGGTCGTTGTAGACTCGGAAATTGAGATTCTTGTCGGTCATGAACATGCCGCCCGGCATGTTGTCGAGCGCGAGCCTGAGTTCCGCCGTGCGCGCTTGCACCACTCGAGCGATCTGTTGGTTCTGGCGCAGAAGGAAGGTGATGAAGAGGGTCAGCAGGACCGTCGCCAGCGCGCCGCCGAACAGCACCATGTCGGCGCGTGTCGAGCCCTTGCCGCCCTGGAACCCGGCGGTGATGTCCCAGAGGAAGTTGAACCTGGCGCCACCGACGACCCCGCGGATGGTGTCGGTCACCAAGGTGCCTTCCGCCGCTTCGCCGGAACCGAAGAGTAGGGCTGCCGCCTCCGGCGCCTCGGCGGCGGTGCTGGCGAACAACCGGAGCTCTATACCCTCGAGCACCTGGGTCTTGAACAGGCCGTCGACCATCTGGGTCAGGTCGACGATTCCCAGGACGACATAACGGTCCTCTGGCCGCACCACAGCGATGGCCGGCACCAGCCAAGCGGTCCCGATCTCGTCGCGGTAGAGGCTGCCGATCACCGCCTGGCCGGGGCTTTCTAGGGCGGCCGACACTGCCCGGGCGAGCGCCGGGTCCTCCGCCAAGTCGCTGCCGACCGAAAGTCGGCCTTCCTCCGCGATGGAGTGGATGACCTGCCAAGTCTCGCCGCCGATGATGTCCGCAGGCAGGACGGCGACCAGCGCGGAGGGGAAGAAGTCCTGCTGGTTGTCCTCCAGCAGGCTGACCGCGTCCCAGAACTCGTCGTCGGAGACCTCGGTCGAACTCTGGTAAAGGGTCGCCATCGCGTGAACGGGCGTGACCGCGGTCTCAATCCACTGCAGCAAGGTCGCGGTCAGCCGGCCGGCCTCTGTATCAGCCCTGTCGTCCCAGACTTCGACCGCCGCCGTTCGGATGTCGCGGCTGATGAAATAGGTCCCACCGAGGCCGGCCACGAAGACCAAGGCCAAGAGCGCGCCCGTAAGCGGGGACAGCCCGGCCCGGGCAATCTTGCCGTTTCTCGGCTTTGCAGTGGCGCCTTTGGAAGAGGTCCCGGACACGCGAAGCGGCTTCGGATCAATTGACGTCGAAGGTCGCTTTGAAGCCCTTGGGCGCCAGCGACGTGGAGAGGTCGAAGTCGTTCAGGCTTTCCCGGTCGGTGACCACGACTACGGGCCCGACGTGCTTCAGGTAGGGCTCGCCCTCCAGGATGCGCACGGCCTGATCCAGGCCGATGCGCGCCTGAATCGCAGGCAAGTCGCTCGGCGCGGCGACGATGGTGCCGCGCTTGAGGCCGCGATAAACCCCTGGCCCGAAATAGTACGACAGGATTTCGGTTTTACCTTTCAGGCGCTTGCGCCGGACGATGCCAACGGCAGCTTCAGCCGTCACTGCGGTGCCGACGATGTAGTCCACGTTGGGATGTGCCTCCAAGGCGGTTTCCACCAGTGCGCCTTGGGTCTTCTTGCCAGTATCGCCGTAAGTTGTTGCCAGGATCTCGATGTTTCCTCCTCTGAGCGCAGCCTTGAAGCCTTGGTCGCCGCGGCTCACCCATCCCGCGCCCTTGGGACCTGGGAACCAAAGAACCCTCACCGGATCGGCTGAATCCTTGTGCCGCTCGAACAGGTAGCGGCCCACGGCAAAGCCGTTGTCGTAGAAATCACCTAGGGATTTCGCAGCCACTTTCGGGAAAGAGACGCCGTTGATCAGGTCGATGACGGGAATGCCCGTGGCGTGGGCCTGCTCGAGCGTCGGATTCAGCTTGTCGAAGTCGATCGCGCTGACGATGAGGGCGTCGGGCCGGTCCGCCAGGCAGGCCTCGATCTGCTTGATCTGTCCTTCAAGGTTGTCGTAGCCGCCAGCCTCGAAGAGGTTCAGGGTGACGTCCAGGCGCTTGGCCTCGTCCACAAGGCCGTAGTTGACCCCCAGCCAGTAGGCGTCCTTGAGGTGGGGGATCGAGACGCAGATCTTCCATTCGCGGCTCGCGGCCGAGAGCGGCTCGTAGCTTTGCTTGCTCCGGGGGCTCGCCGTGTCGAAGGGCGGATCCCAGACCCAGACCGGGATCGGCGACCAATCGGCCGCGGCCGCCGGCAGCGGCAATGCAAGCAAAAGGGCGATCAGCCCGGTCGTGGCGACCCGCCGCGCGAAGCCTCGGGGCCGGGGATCGCGGTCCCGATCCGGCGTCCTCATGGCAGCCTCCCGGAATGCCGTTTCATGCCATGGCTCGAGACCACGACGATGCGTTCTACGGATCGCCGGCGCCCGCCGATGACCGTCCACGGCGGCGCCCGGCCGGCCGCCAAGCGCTCAGCCTGCTTCTGTGGGGCCAAGCCTCTCTCCTCCCGAGCGGGAGTCTATCGAAGCCGCGGGCCCGAATCCATGCCACAACGCGACAGCTGAAATCACCAATTCGTGCCGCTTGACCCCCGTCGTCGCGCACCGCTATAAGCAGCGCATCATGAGCACGCGCTTTCACCTGATGTGCCGATCGGAGTCGATCGGCAGCCCGGTCCTCCCGGCCGGGCTCTGACGCGCGCTCCTCCTCCCTCCCTTTTCGGACTGACAGCCTTTAGATCGGAGCGCGCCTTTCGGGGGCGCCGCTCGATGTTCCTTCGCCGGCGCCTCGGATTTCTCCGGGGATTTTCAAGCGATGGACTCGCTTCAAGACACAGCAAAGCTGAGAGACGCCCCGCCGGTGCCGGCCGGACCCTGGCGCCGCGAAAGCGCCGCGTTGCTTCGCCTGGCGCTGCCGATCATCCTGACCGGCCTGGCCGACATGGCGATCAACGCCACCGACATCGTGATGATGGGCTGGCTCGGCCCGCAGGCGCTGGCGGCCGGGATCCTGGGCGGCCACTTCTATGCCTTCCTGCACTTCTTCGCGCTCGGGACCCTGGCCGCGGTCGCGCCGATGATCGCCCAGGCCCTGGGCGCCCGGCAGTTCCGGATGGTCCGGCGCTCGGTCCGCCAGGGACTCTGGGTCGCCCTGACCCTGGCCCTGCCCGGGGTCGTCGTGATCCTCAACGCCCGGCCGATCCTCGAGGTCCTGGGCCAGTCGACGGCGCTGACCCCGCTGACCGAATCCTACCTGGACGCCCGGGTCTGGGGCTATCTGCCCGGGCTCTGGTTCCTTGTGCTCGCGCATTTCTGCGCCGCGCACTCCCGGCCCCGGGCGATCCTCTGCGTCACCCTGGTCGCGATCGCGGTCAACGCCCTGGGCAACTACGGCCTGATGTTCGGCAACTTCGGCCTGCCGCGCCTGGAGCTGGTCGGGGCCGGGATCTCCAGCGCCCTGGTCGACGGCTTCGCGGCCATGGCCCTGCTGGCCTTCGTTCTGACCGACCGGCGCTTCCGCCGCTACCGTGTCCTGGGGCGGATCTGGCGGGCCGACTGGGCCCGCTACCGCGAGATCTTCCGGATCGGCCTGCCGATCGCCGGGACCGTGCTCGCCGAGATCGGCCTCTTCCTCGGCTCCAGCCTGCTGCTCGGCTGGCTCGGCGAGGCCCAGCTCGCCGGCCATGCGGTGGCGATCCAGTGCGCCGCCATCGCCTACATGGTGCCCTACGGCCTGGGCCAGGCGGCGACCGTGCGGGTCGGCCTGACCGCCGGCGCGGGCGACGCCGCCGGCGCGGCCCGGGCCGGCTGGACCGCGCTCGCCTGGGGCTGCGGTTTCATGGTGCTGCCGGCCCTGGTGTTCTGGCTCTGGGCCCGGCCCCTGGTCGGCCTCTTCCTCGACCTCGCGGACCCGGCGAGTCGGGCGGCGCTCGACTTCGCGGTCGCCTTCCTGGGGATCGCGGCCGTGTTCCAGCTGGTCGACGGCGCCCAGTGCATCGCCAACGGCGCCCTGCGCGGCCTCAAGGACACCCGGATCCCCATGCTGCTGGCCTGCGTCAGCTACTGGCTGGTGGGCTACGGCGCGGCCCTGGTCTTCGGCTTCCAGCTCGGCTGGGGCGGGGTCGGGGTCTGGGTCGGCCTGGCCTTCGGGCTGGCGACCGCGGCCTTGGCCCTGACCTGGCGCTTCCTCGACCGGCTGCGGGCGCTGCGGCCGGCGCGACTCGCGCTGTCGAATCCGCAAACGGGGGTGTAGACTGGTGCCCTCACTCGGGAGGAAGGACACATGCCGCGACGGGCCCGCATCACCATCGGCGAGGTCGCGCTGGAGGTGGAGCTGCTGGAGACGCCGACCGCGGCGGCGATCTGGTCTGCCCTGCCTTTCGAGTCCGAGGCCCTGACCTGGGGCGACGAGGTCTATTTCTCGACCCCGGTCTCGGTGCCGCGGGAGCCGCAGGCGCGCAGCGTGGTCGAGGCGGGCGAGATCGCCTTCTGGACCGACGGCGACGCCATCGCGATCGGCTATGGCCCGACCCCGGTCTCGCGCGGCGACGAGATCCGGCTGGCCTCGCCGGCCAACGTCTGGGCGGCCGCCCTGGGCGACGTCCGGGCCTTCGACGCGGTCGAGGCCGGGGACGAGGTGCTGGTCGAAGCCCTGTCGGGGGCCTGAGCGGCCATGTCGGAGGAGATCCTGACCCTCGCGCGCTTTCCGGCGCCCCCGGACCGCGACGCGGTGGCGGCGGCCTGGCGGACGCGGGGCTTCTCCTGCCACAGCTTCGTCGATCCGCCCGGGCGGCAGTGGCTGGACTTCGTGCACGACTGCAACGAACTGGTGACCGTGGTCGAGGGCCGCCTGAAGCTGGAGGTCGCCGGGCACAGCGTCGAGGCGGGGCCGGGGGACGAAGTCTTCATTCCCCGCGGCGCCCGGCACTCGGTCTTCAACGTCGACGCCGGCACCACGACCTGGCTCTTCGGCTACGACTGATCCGCGCCGACGACTCCACCGGGTCCGGTCTGTGAGATTTGTCACAACCCTCGGCTGCGATACTTGACATCCTGTTAACCCAAGGATGCTAGCTTGGTGGACTGAGGCAGCGCCGCCTCGGATCCGGGAGAGCCAGCCGGGGCGCCGTGGTTAGCGATTCGTGACAACCGGGTTTCCGGCCAGAGACCGGGGCTTTTCGCCGCGGTCCCTTGGTCTGGGTCGAGGGAGGCGAAATGACGGCAGATTCGGCGTCCTCACGGCGACGCTCGGGGCGCGGCAGCTGCTCGCCTTCGACCCTCGACTCGGTGGTGTCCGACAGAGATCGTCTGTCTCGCAAGCTGGAGTCCCTCTTTCTCGCCCGGCAGCCGCTGACCTACGCCGCCTGGCGGGCGGACTATGCCGAGGACGCCTCGATGGCGCCGGTCACCGCCAGCCTGATCTGGAGCTTCGAGTGCCGCGGTGCGCCCTGCAGCGGCATGCTGGCCGGCGAAAGCCTCGAGGGTCTTCAGGATCGCAAGATAGAGACGCCTTCGCCGAAGGCCGGAGTCGCCCTCTGGCATCCAGTCATGGTCTCCGCCGAGGAGGTGCTGGCCTGGCGGCACCGCCTGCAGGCCCTGGAGATCAGCCAGCCCTTCCGCCAGGCCCACCGGGAGAGCTATGCCCTGACCGAGGCCGACCGGCGCACGGGCAGCTATTCCAAGCGCTTCGCCGCCCACATCCTCGACCAGGAGAAGTTCGCCGCGCTCTGCCGGCAACGCGGCTGGGCCTACGACCTTCAGGGCGTGATCGGCGGCTTCAACGTGCCGACCCTGGTCCTCGAGGCCTGGGGCCTGACCGCCGAGTTCTGGATCGAGCCCCTGGCAACGGCGGGGCCGGCCCTTCCCGCCCGCCTTCCCAATCTGACCACCGATCAGGTCTGCTTCCGCGACCTAGACGGCGAACGCCTGCCGCTCGCTTCGGTTCCCGAGGTCGTTTTCTCGGAGGTCCTGCGCGACGTCGACTTCTTCGTCACCGGGGCGAGCGTCGGCAACGACGGGACTCTCTGAGCCGGCGGTCGCCGGGATTTCGGCGCCGGGGCGCCTTGCCTGTAACCGCTTGAACTTCCATTGCATCAAAGTTCCGCTATGCTGCCCGAGCGGCATGCCGGCGTGCAGGAAGGGAAGCCTTGGCAAGCTTGAGCGAGGAGGCGGGGAGAGACGCGGCCCTTCGGCCGGCCGGACCGGTCGAGGTGCGGGAGCAGGCGGGCGGCCGGGTGCTGATTCTGCAGGGCGACTGGACCGCGCCGACCCTCGTCGCCTGCGAGCAGGCACTCTCGGCGCAGCCGAAGGGCGGGGCTGAGCGGCTTCGCTTCGATCTCGCGAACCTGGCCCGCATCGACACGGCCGGCGCCTGGCTGATCCAGCGCGAGGTCAAGGCATGGGAAGACGCCGGGACCGCGGTCGAGGTGACCGGCGCGACCGAGGCCGTGGCCACCCTGCTGGCCACGGTCACCAGCCATGACGTCGAGCACCCGCCGATCGAGCCGCCCTACGTCAACCCGGTCGTCGCGATGATCGAGCGCCTGGGCGCCGGGACCTTCTCGGTGCTGCGGGCCGCGACCGAGCTGGTCAACTTCCTAGGGCTGCTGGTGGTGACCCTGGCCCGCTGCCTGGTCCAGCCGCGACGGCTCCGGGTGGTGTCCATCGTCAGCCACGTGGAATCGACCGGGCTCGACGCCCTGCCGATCGTCGGGCTGCTCAGCTTCCTGATCGGGATCGTCCTCGCCTACCAGAGCGCGGACCAGCTCGCCAAGTTCGGGGCCCAGATCTTTACCGTGAACATCGTCGGCATCGCCATGCTGCGCGAGATGGGTGTCATCCTGACGGCGATCATCGTCGCCGGCCGTTCCGGCAGCGCCTTCACCGCGCAGATCGGCACCATGAAGGTGAACCAGGAAGTCGACGCCATGACCACCATCGGCCTCGATCCGATCGAGGTGCTGGTCGTGCCCCGGGTGATCGCGCTGTCGATCATCCTGCCGCTGCTGACCTTCTACGCCATCCTCATGGGCCTGCTCGGCGGCGCGGTCATGGCCAACGCCGCCCTGGACATCAGCTTCGTTCAGTATCTCCGGCAGCTGAACGCCGCGGTCACCCTCGGCTCCTTCTGGTTCGGCGTCCTCAAGGCCCTGCCCTTCGCCTTCGTCATCGCCATGGTCGGCTGCTTCGAGGGCCTCAAGGTCAAGGGAGACGCGGCCTCGGTGGGCGAGCAGACGACCCGCTCGGTGGTCGAGGCCATCTTCCTCGTGATCGTGATCGACGCCGTGCTGTCGGTCTTCGCCTCGGTGGTCGGGATATGAGCGTGCGGCAGGACGGCCTCGTCATCCGGGTGAGCGGCCTGCGCACCCAGTTCGGCCGGCAGGTGATCCACGACGGCCTCGACTTCGAGGTCCGGCGCGGCGAGATCATGGGCATCGTCGGCGGCTCGGGCACCGGCAAGTCGGTGCTGCTGCGGACCATCATCGGGCTGATCACGCCGGCCGCCGGCCGGATCGAGGTCCTCGGCCGCGACCTGGGCGCGCTGACCGACCGGGAGCGCCTGGAGATCCAGCGCCGTTGGGGCGTGCTGTTCCAGGACGGCGCGCTCTTCTCCTCGCTTACGGTCGGCCAGAACATCGCGGTCCCGATGAAGGAGCACCTCGCGCTGCCGCCGGCGCTCAGCGCCGATCTGGCGGCGCTCAAGATCCACATGGTCGGCCTGCCGCCCGAGGCCTGCGGCAAGTATCCCTCGGAGCTGTCCGGCGGCATGCGCAAGCGCGCCGGCCTGGCGCGGGCGCTGTCGCTGGATCCCGATATCCTGTTCCTCGACGAGCCGACCGCGGGCCTGGACCCGATCGGCGCGGCCAACTTCGACCAGCTGATCCTCGACCTGCGGGGCGCCTTGGGCCTGACCGTGGTCATGGTGACCCACGACCTGGACAGCCTGCAGACCATCTGCGACCGGATCGCGGTGCTGGTTGACAAGAAAATCAAGGTCGGCACCATGGCCGAGCTGATGGAGGACCCCCACCCCTGGATCCAGGCCTATTTCCGCGGGCCGCGCGGACGGGCGGCCCTGGGAGAGTCTGCGGCCGAGCACATGGGGGTGTGACGTATGGAGACCCGCGCCAATTACCTTCTAGTCGGCAGCTTCGTCCTGGCGCTGGCCCTCGGCCTGATCGGCTTCGTGATCTGGCTGGCCAAGGTGCAGTTCGACACCCAGTTCTCCCGCTACGACATCTACTTCGAGAGCTCGATCACGGGTCTGCAGGTCGGCGGCCAGGTCAAGTACCGCGGCATCACCGTCGGCGAGGTGACCTCGATCACGATCGACCCGAGCGACGTCACGCGGGTGCTGGTCACCATCGAGGTCGAGGCCGACACCCCGGTCCGCGAGGACACGGTCGCGACCCTGAACCTGCTGAGCCTGACCAGCGGCGCGCTGTTCATCCAGCTGACGGGCGGATCCCACGTCTCCCCGCCGCTGATCGCCAAGCCGGGCCAGCGGCTGCCGGTGATCAGGTCCGAGCCCCTGGCCTTCGACAAGCTGATCGGCAGCATCGACGACATCCTGATTCAGGTGGCCGACATCCTGAACGCGGAGAACCGCCAAGCCATCTCGCAGACCCTGCAGAACGTTGCGACGATCACCGCCGCCCTCGCGGAGCGGCGCGAGGAGATCGACCAGCTGATCGCCGACGCTTCGGCGATGACCGCGAGCCTGCGCGGCGCGGCGGAAAGCGTCGAGACCCTGACGAAACGGCTGGACCGCACCGTCGGCGGGGTTCTCGAGCAGGCGGAGGCGGTGCTCGGCGCCTTCGAGGAGGTCGCGCGCAACATGGACGGGGTCATCGAGGAGAACGCGGCCAACATCGAAGACACGATCGACGACCTTCGGGACATGGCCGACGGCCTGCGCAAGCTGTCCGAGGAAGCCAAGGCCCTGGTCGCCGAGAACCGCGGGCCGATCCGCGACTTCACCGAGACCGGCCTCTACGAGCTCTCGACGCTTCTGACCGAGGCGCGCGAGCTCGTCGTCTCCTTCAAGCGCGTGGCGACCGAGGTCGAGCGCGATCCGGCGCGCTTCCTCTTTGGCGATCAGCAGCAGGGCTATGAAGCAGGCTTGGACACCGCCCAGTAGCCGGCGGGGGGCCGGTCCCGCCGGGGGACGCCGCCGAGGATCGAAGACGGGGGTCCCGCGGCGGCGGATCCTGAGTCTGGCGGCGGCCGGGCCCCTGGCCGCGCTGGCGGCGGCCTGCGAGCTTTCGGTGCCGGGCCAGGGCCCGCCGCCCAACCTCTATCGCCTGACGCCGAAGAGCCGCTTCCGCGACGACCTGCCCGTGGTCGACTGGCAGCTGATCCTCGAGCCGCCGATCGCCGACGCCAGCCTGAACACGACCCGCGTCGCCCTGCAGCGGGATCCGACGCAGCTGGAGTACTACGCCCGCTCCAGCTGGACCGACCTGGCGCCGCAGATGGTCCAGACCCTGATGGTCGAATCCTTCGAGAACTCGGGCCGGATCGTCTCGATCGGCCGCGAGGCCATCGGCCTGCGCGCGGACTTCGTCCTCAAGTCGGAGCTGCGGGAGTTCCAGGCCGAGTACTTCCAGGGCGGCAATCCCCAGGTCCGGGTCGCCATCAACGTCAAGCTGGTGAAGATGCCGAAGCGGGCCATCGTCGGCTCGACCAACTTCGAGCACCTCAGCCCGGCCGAGGCCGACAACATGCCCGATATCATCGCCGCCTTCGATGAAGCCCTCGGCAAGGTCCTGCGCCGCCTGGTCGAATGGACCATCCTGACCGGCGAGGACAATTCACAGCAGACGGCCTGAGCCTGATGACCGGCCTTGGGGACTCCTCCTAGGGCACTATCCGAGGCGATTCCATCTGATCGCACAATGCCTTAGAGGAAGGCTTTGGGGTCTTCGATGGGTTCTTCCCTGGCGAGCAGCAGCCAGCCTCTGATGGCGCGGTAGACCACCCACAGCCACGCGGCGAGCAGGAACAGCCAGCCGATGAAGAAGATGGCCGTGAAGCTGCCGACCAGCGCCACCGGCAGGGCGATCCAGAAGGTCCGGATCTGCCAGACGTAGTGCGATTCCAGCCAGGTGCCGCGGGCGCCCGCGCGGTTCACGTGGGCCAGTATGGCGCCGATCACCACCAGCGGCGCCGAGACCCCGAGGAGCAGCGAGGCGTAGAGGCCGTAAGCAACGTGTGCCCAGAGGGAGTCGGGCGCCCCGGACGCCACCATGGCGGCGTCCCGCTCGGCCGGGGCGGTCTGTGGCGGCGGCGCCGCGCTGCCGGGCTGGCGATCGAAGAGCGGCGCCAGCTCGGGGTCGTCGCGGGCGATCCGCCAGTCGTCGCTGCCCGCCCGGGACAGCAGGGAATGCGGGCTGATCCGGCCTTCTCCGAGGTAGCGGGCGATCTCGTCACGGCCGTAGGGGCCGTGGCTCCCGTCGCCGACCTTGAGGAACCACCGGGTTTCGCCTTCTTCGAAAGCCTGTTCCGCTGTGCTCATGATCCCCTCTTTCCCGGCGCGCCCTACCGCGTCACCGTCGGCCGTCTTCGCGCCGTTCCCCGAAGATTTGGGGTCGGGTCGCCCGGGAATCCAGGTCCGAGACAGTGGTTTCCTTATGATTCAGTGACTTGCGCTTGCCTTCGGCAGCGTCACGCCGATCATGGCGTCCCGGGTCACCAGCGCGGCGAGCCTGTCCTCGTCCCAGCCCTCGGTGCCCGCCGGGCGCTGCGGCAGCACCATGTAGCGCATGTCGGCGGTGGAGTCGTGGACCCGGACCTCGACCTCCGACGGGATTTCGGTGCCGAACTCCCGCAGCACGGCGCGCGGTTCGCGGACCACCCGGGAGCGGTAGGGGCGGGCCTTGTACCAGTCCGGCGGCAGGCCCAGCAGGAAGCGGGGGTAGCAGGAACAGAGCGTGCAGACGATGACATTATGGACTTCCGGGCCGTTCTCGACCACGACCAGGTGCGTCGGCCCCATGTCGATGCCCAGCTCGGCGCAGGCGGCCGAGCCGTCGGCCAGAAGGCGGGCCTTGAACGCGGGGTCGCACCAGGCGCGCGCGACCACTCGGGCGCCCTGGGCCGGGCTGCGCGCATCCATGGCCTCGACCGTGGCGCGGACCTCGTCGGCGGTCAGGACGCCCTTCTCGATCAGCAGCTCCCGGACCGCGGTCTCCATGACCTGGTAGTAGCTGAGCGGTCCGCCCTGGTCGGGCGGCGGCGTGTGATCGTGGCTCATGGCGCGCTCTTACCTCCCGACAGGGGTTCCAGCCAATGCTCGTAGATCTCGACCTCGACGCAGTCGCCGTCCCGCCCCCGGTAGTCCGGCCAGATCTCGCCCTGGGCGAAGCGGACGCGATAGAGCGGGCGGGCCGGGAGGCCGTCGCGGCCGTAGGCCAGCTCCTCCGGGTTGGGAAAGCTGCCGCAGATCCGCTCGATGACGCCCGCCTTGCCGCGCACGTAGGTCGGGGTGCGCAGGTGGCCCGGCGGATGGGCGAAGTGGACGCGGACGCGGTCCCCGGGGGCGAAGCGGGCCATGGCGGTCAAGACCGGCTGTCCGGATCGGCCGCCTCGCGGCCCTCGACCTCGGCCATCTTGCGGCCGAGTTCCTCGCTGGTCAGGACGCCCTTCTCCAGCAGGTTACCGGTCACCGAGGCGATCCAGCGCTCGTAGTAGGTCATCTCCTCGTAGGCGGTCTCGCCGAGCTGCTCGATCCCGCGGCGCAGCTCGTCGACCCGCAGCAGGCGCCGCCGCTTGTCCGACAACAACACCAGCAGGGCGTCGACCCGCTTCTCCCAGAGCGCGTAGTCGTGCTCGCTGCGTTCCACCTGCCCGGCCGGCAGGCCGCCCATGTCGTGGACCCCGCGCCCCGGCTCGCTCATCGCCTGCCTCCTGTGTTGTGCCTTCAGATTGCCCCAGCGATCGTGACCGTACAAGCGGGCGTCGCGGCTGTTCCGGGGGTTTACCCGGCCTTAACCGCAATTGCCGAAACTCTTGGATCCGCGGGCGCCGCGGTCAGGCGGCCGCCGGCGGCCAGGCAATCCCGCGACACAGATTGGGTGATCAAAGATGGGCAGCATGTGGACGGGAGCGCTCGGCGAGCTCGAGACCGAGGTGCTTTCCAGCGGATCGATCAGCGCCGAAGGCGTCTTGAAGCTGCGCCGGAAGATCTACGGCGACGGTGAGATCAAGCAGGACGAAGCCGACTTCCTGTTTCACCTGAACCAGAAGAGCGACGGTAACGATCCCGCCTGGGACGAGTTCTACGTCGAGGCCCTGACCGACTACTTCGTCTGGAAGCGCGGGCCGAACGGCGCCCTGAACGACGACGATGCCCGGCAGCTGATCGACCGCATCGGCGGCGACGACATGATCGAGCATCCGACCGAGCTGAAGCTGCTCAGCAATATCCTCTATCGGGCGCAGAGCGTGCCCCAGAGCCTTTGCGTCTTCGCCCTCAAGGCGGTGCGCGACAGCGTGCTCTCGGACAATCCGAAGGTGATCGGCGCGGGCCGCCAGCCCGGGGTGATCGACTCCGAAGACGTGCAGATGATCCAGCGGATCATCTACGGCATGGGCTCCGACGGCGGCATCGCGGTCGACAAGGAGGAGGCGGAGCTGCTCTTCGACCTCAACAACCGCAGCGCCAAGGCGGCCAACGACCCCTCCTGGACGACCCTCTTCGTCAAGGCGATCACCATGTATGTCCTCTTCAAGGGCGACTCGCCCAACCGGATCGACCAGGACGAGGCGGCCTGGCTGATCGCCCATATCGAGGCGGACGGCCAGCACGACGCGGCGGAGAAGGAGCTCCTGGCCTATCTGAAACGCGAGGCGGAGTACATTCACAGCGACCTCGATCCGCTGCTGGCGAAGCTCGGGGTCGAGTGATCGCCAGACCTCGATAGAGATTTCTGCAGGGGAAGCGGGGGCGGTCGGGCTCGGGCTCGGCCGCCCTTCTTCCGTCCGGGACGCCTGGTTTCGATCGCCTTGGCGGTGGTCCGAACACGGCCCGGCGCGGCGACGGAACTCCAGAGAAGAGTTTGGTTTGCGGCGGCAGGGCTGTTAATCTCTTGCTAACAATAACCCGCAAGAATTCCGTTGCCGCAGGCCGCAGCGACGGATGCCGGTTCTCTGGCGGAACGGCAGGGGTGCGAGGAACAGCGAAGTGGCGGACGGCGCAGTGCCTTCCCAAAATGCCGCCACAATCCTCGCGCAAGCTCAACCGCAGTCGACCGGCCTTGCCGGGGCCTTGACGCGGGGGTTTCGAGAGCATTCGACGGCCATGCGGAGGATTCATCGTTTCGGCAGAAGCGAAGGCGCTTCGCTGATGAGGGCGCAGCGGCTCCTGCGCGCCGTCGAGCAGCGCACGGAGGCCCGGCGTCCCGCCCGGAGCGGCGCGTCGGGTGTGACCAGGGTCGGCCCGGACCTTGTGATCCGGGGCGTGGTCGAAGGCGGCGGCCAGATCGAGGTCCAGGGCAAGGTCGAGGGCCAGGTCAGATGCCGTGAGGTCAACGTCGCCGAGGGCGGACGCATCGAGGGCTCGGTGATGGCCGAGCGGGTGCAGATCGGTGGTGCCGTCGAGGGCCCGGTCCGGGCCACGACGGTCGAGATAACAAAGACGGCTAGGGTCGTGGGCAACATCACCCACCTCAACTTATCCGTCGAAGCAGGCGCCTACCTCGAGGGTCGGCGGCCCTGGCGGCCGCGTCCCTTGGGTGACGAAAAGGAACAGTTCACATTTGCGGAGACGGATTGACATGTTCAGCAAGAGCGATAAGCCGACCTCGACGGAAACCACGAACACACCCGCGCCGACCCCGGCGGCGGCACCCAAGGCGGCGGGCGTGCCCTCGATCATCTCGTCGGACCTCAAGGTGATCGGCGACCTGGAAAGCGACGGCGACCTGCAGATCGACGGCACGGTCGAGGGCGACGTGCGCAGCAAGAACGTGATCATCGGCGAGACCGCGAACATCAAGGGCTCGATCGCGGCGGACACAGTGCGGGTCTGCGGCCGGGTCGACGGCGAGGTCCGGGCCGACAAGGTGGTGCTAATGAAAACCGCCCAGGTTACCGGCGACATCGTCCACAAGAGCCTTTCGATTGAGGCCGGCTCGTCCTTCGAGGGCAACTGCCGGCGCATGGAGGCGGGTTCCGGCAAGGCCGCGGGCAGCGACAAGGTCCAGGCGCTGAAGCCTTCGCCGACGGGCAACGCCCAGCCGGCCGCCGGCTGAAGCTCGGAGCCGGGGTGTGCCCGCGGGCGCACCCCGTCCACATATCCCGCTTTCCTCAAGCGATCGAGACCGCGATTCAGATATGAGGTCGGATCCACCTCAGATCATCATACTCCAGGCCGCGCCGATCCGGTCTCAGCGGCGACGCAGCTCGGCGACCACCGGCAGGTGATCCGATCCCAGGTCCGGGCCGACGCGCCGCGCCACCGCCTCCATGCCCCGGCCCAGCAGAATATGATCGATGGGCAGGCCGAACAGCGGGATGCGGCTGACCCAAGTCGCGGTCAGCGGAAACCCCCGGGCGCTGTCCCGAAGCCGGCCGCGCTCGAGCGCCTCGGCGAAGATCGGCGCCCAGGGCGAGGTGTTGAGATCGCCCAGCAGGACCACGGCGCCTCCCGGGGCGCGTTGGGCCTTGCCCGCGGCGAGCCGGATCTGCTTGTCGCGCAGCGGGCTGGAGCCGAGGGGATTGGCGGCGTGCAGGCCGATGATCGTCACGCAGCCCTTGCGGCCCGCCGGCGGATCGGGACAGACCCGCGCGCTGAGAACCGGCAGGTTGGGGGAGATCCGGCGGTCGAAGCGGACCGCCTGCAGCGGCAGGCGGCTGATCAGCACGACGTCGAAGGTCGAGCCCAGGCGATCCACGGCTTGGTGCGGATAGTCCTTGCGCAGCCGCTCCAGCCAGGGCCGGACGTCGGGCGGCAGCTCGGTCAGCAGCGCGAAGTTCGGCTTCTCGTCGGCCAGGTAGGCCTCAATGGCCGCCAGGTCGGCGTGCCGGTTGTGCAGGTTGAAGGTCAGAGCCTTGAGGCGCGACGGTTCGGCGGCTTCGGCGCGCTCGAAGGGATCCGAAAGGTAGGGCCAAACCGGGTAGAGGTTGACCAGGAGAAGGGCGCCGGCCAGGGCGGCGCCCGAGGCCGAGCGCAGGGCCATGGCGATGACCAGCAGGATCGCCGAGCCGGCGGCGAGCTGGACCTTGAAATGGCTGAACAGCGCTAGCCCCCAGTGCAGGCCTCCGACCAGGCCGGCGAGGGTGGCCCCCAGCCCGCCCAGCAGGCCGAGCAGGAGGATCGTGCGCAGCGACAGCATGCCCAGGTGTCTCATCCTTCGTCTTCTGCCTCAGGATCTTGGCCAGATCATGGCCGCCCGGGTCATCGTCGACGCACCCTCGCGCTCTCCGATCGGATGAAAGATCGGCCGCCGTTCAATTGAAACCGGATAGGCATCTCTATCGCTATGAGACGGATCAAACTTCGCACATCCGACTTCGGTCTGGCGGACGCCGGCCTGGCAACGCCGGGGGCGCGATGCGGGCTGGTCAGTCGTAGATCCGCTCGAACATCAGGCTGAAGATCTCCAGAGGCCGGCGGATCAGCCGGACCGGCGCGCGATGGCCGTGCAGCTCGGAGAAGTACCATTCGTAGCGGGCGAAGGCCGCACCGCGCATCGTTCGCGAGGCCTTGTCGCTGAGCGCAGCGGCGCAGTGGTAGGCCGCCGTCGCCTCGGCCAGCCGCGGCGGCACGCGGAGGCGCTCGCTGCCCAGGTGCAGGCAGGGCGTCTCCTCGATCGTCAGGACGCTGTCCTCGGCATCCTTGGTGACGAAGACCACGCGGGCGTGCCGGAGAA
This sequence comes from Kiloniellales bacterium, assembly GCA_030066685.1. Taxonomy (NCBI): domain Bacteria; kingdom Pseudomonadati; phylum Pseudomonadota; class Alphaproteobacteria; order Rhodospirillales; species Kiloniellales bacterium. The sequence goes on from JASJBF010000028.1 coordinate 24,918, forward strand.
AGAAGCGGCTGCGGTTGTCGAGGTCGATCAGCAGCGCCTGCTGCGGCGTCGGGTGCGGCAGGTGCAGGCCGACCCGGCTGTCCTGCCCGTCCAGCACCTCGACCTTGCCGCCGACCTGGTAGATCGCCTCCAGGGTCACCGGCCGGGGCCAGTAGGCGTCGTAGAAGCACCACAGCAGCCCCAGGGCCAGAGGCGCGATGATCAAGGTCGCGATGACGGGCAGGTTGCCCGATTTGCCGTCACGTGACGCCATGGCGATCGCTCTGCTGGATGGCCGCGCCCTCGGACCGGCTCCGGGGCCGTCGGCGGACGACGAAGCTCTCGTCGACGAACCACAGGCCGCCGTGGCGGCGCAGGACCTCGGCGGTGACTTCGACGTAGCGGCCCTCTGCCAGGACCGCGCGCAGGCGGTCGTCGGGGATCTGCGCGACGTAGATCGCCGCGTTCCAGGCCGCCAGCAGGGTCGAGGTGCCGATCGACCGGCCGACCTCGGAGGCCATGACCCGCAGGTTGAACTGAAACAGGGAATCGCCGTCGTCGAGCGGATCGAAGACCAGGTCCGCGCCGGCCTCTCCGAGTCGCTGCTTCAGGGCTGCCAGCAGGGCGTGGCGCGGGGTCGGGAAGGGATCGTCCTCGGGCCAGAGGGCCTTGACGATCTCCATGCTGGGTCCGCCCTCGGTGGACTGGATGCCGATCAGGCGCCCGCCCGGCGCCAGCGCCCGGCTCAGCGGCTCCAGGACGAAGCGCACCTTGGTCTCGGCCGGCAGGCGCGAGCGGTAGGGCTGAGCCGCCAGGATCAGGTCGTAGTCCGCCTCCCGTCCGGCCAGGACCTCGGCCTTGCGGGGGATGATCCCATCCAGGATGTAGCGCTGCTCGCGCGGGTAGAGCACCAGGACCGAGGGCCGGACGTAGAGCGGGTTGCCGGTGGTCTCCGAGGTGGTGACCTGCCAGCCCTCGTTGAGCACCGGATGCAGGGCTTCGATCTGGCGGTCGTAGTCGTAGGCGGTCCGGCCCTCCAGCGGCACCTCGACCCAGTTCAACTCGTCTATGCGCTTGGCCGCGGGCCGCAGCCAGGGCGCCTGGGAATAGTAGAGATTGGTCAGCACGACCACGCTCTGCGGGTGCTCGGTGAAGCGGTCGGGCAGGCGGGCCAGGGTCAGGCGGACGTCCTCCAGGCTGACCTCCTTGCCGACCACCAGAAAGGGCACGGTCGGGAAGTGGTGGTGCAGGCGGCGCATCACCCGCGCCATCACCGTGCCGTCGCCGGTGCCGGCGTCGAAGACCCTGAGGGCGGGCGGCTGCGGCTCCAGGCTTCCGAGCTCCCGGCCGATCCGCTCGGCGATGGCCCACTTCTCCGAGGTCGTGGTGACGAACTGCAGGTATTTCTCGCGGTTGTCGAAGAAGCGAAAGTCGTGCGCGGGCTCTGCCGTCGAGGGCGTGGTCATGGGCGCCGGACTCCTCCGCTTGGCTGGCTCAGGCGACCGCGGCCGCAGCGGCCGTCATGTTGCGCAGCTTGGCCTGGACGGTTCCCCGGTCGAGCATGCCGAGGCCGCAGTCCGGGGCGACCATCAGGCGCTCGGCCGCGATATGCCCCAGGGCGTCGGCCAGCCGCGCCCGGATCTCGTCGCGCGTCTCGACCCGGGTCTGGGAGATGGCGACGGCCCCCAGGATGACGGTGGTGCCGCCGAAGCGCTCCAGCAGGGTCAGGTCGTTGTGGCGATGGGCGTCCTCGATCGAGACCGCGTCGACGCCGCTCTCGTCCAGGGCTTCGGCCAGGTCGAAATAGGCGCTTCGATCGGCCTTGAGATAGTCGGTCTCGTCCAGTTTGTCCGGGTAGCCGCAGCACATGTGCAGGACCCGCCGGACCCCGGCCGGGGTGCCCTGGAAAGCGCGCTCCAGGTTCGCAATCCCGAACGCGAGCGCCTTCTCTGGATAGCGGGCAAAAAGCGGCTCGTCGATCTGGATCCAGCGGCAGCCGGCGGCGGCCAGGGCCCGGACCTCGACGTTCAGGGCCTCGGCCATGGCCGCGCCCAGGCGCCGCTCGTCGCCGTAGTGCCGGTCGGCCACGGTGTCGGCGACGGTCAGCGGGCCGGGCAGGGTGATCTTGACCGGCCGATCGCTCGCCGCCTGGGCGCGCCGCCAGTCCTCGACCAGGAAGGGCGCGCCGGCCGCGATCGGCCCGGTCACCGCCGGCACCCTGGCGGTCCAGGCGCCGGTGCGCATCGCCTTCTCGACCAGGTTCTCGAAGTCGAAGCCCTGGAGGTGGCGGCAGTGGTAGTGGATGTAGTTGTCACGCCGGATCTCGCCCTCGCTGGGCACGTCGATGCCGGCCCCGACCTGTTCGGCCACCGCCTCGCGGGTGGCGCGGTCCAGGTCGGCCTCCAGGTCGGCCGGGGCGACCTTCAGATAGGCGGTGTAGGCGGCCGTCGGGTCCTTGCCGCTCGGCCCGCCGACCCGGAACCAGTCCGGCAGGTCCAGGTAATCCGGCTTTGGATAGGCGCCGATCGTCGTGGTCAGCAGCGGCATGCGTTCCCCTGTCTGCATCCGACGCGCGGAAGCGACGGGGCAGACTAGGGCATTATCCGGCCAGATGGAATCGCTTCGCGATCCATCTGGCCGGATAATGCCCTAGCGTCTGAGTGTTAGTGCACTACTCCCGGCCAGACGCCAAGGCGTCTGATCGGGAGGTGCGCCAGCGCCCGCCGTCCCGGGAGCAAGCCGCCGCGGTCGCGCCGGAGCCCGGGTCTGACCCTATCTAAAGAGTTAAGCGCGATTTAACCCAAATTAGATATGCATTTGGCCCGTATTTCCCGGCCTTTCCCCGGCCCGAGGACCTCGATGTCAGACAGCGCTCGCGACAAGGAGATCATGACCCGGCTCGCCGGCGAAGCCGGCGCGCTCGCGATCGAGATCGTCGACGTCGCCGGCAATGTCGATGTGATCAGCGAGGCCGTGAGCCGCCAGGCCGAAGATTTCCGGGGCCTGCTCTGCGACGCCGAGGAGGTCTCGCGAAGCAACGCGCGGATCGGCGAGGCCGTGAGCCACACCCGCGACGTCGCGGAAACGGCGGCCCGGGACGTCGCGGCCTCCCGCGAGGCGGTGAGCCGGGCGGTCGGCGAGATCCACGCCCTGGTCGAGGCGGTCGGCAGCATCCAGGCCCAGCTCGGCGGTCTCCAGGACGCGCTGAACCAGGTCGCCGTGGTCGCCTCCGGCATCGACGCCATCGCCAAGCAGACCAACCTCCTGGCGCTCAACGCGACGATCGAGGCGGCCCGCGCCGGCGAGGCCGGAAAGGGCTTCGCCGTGGTCGCCGGCGAGGTCAAGGCCCTGGCCAACGAGACCAGCCAGGCGACGGCCGAGATCCATGGGACCCTGAAGTCCCTCGAGGATCAGGCCGCCAAGCTGATCGCCCAGGGGACCAGCAGCACCGAGCGGGCCGAGGCGGTCCACGCCGGCACCCAGACCATCGGCGAGGCGATCGAGACCGTCGGCCGGGCGATGGCCGGCATGCAGAGCCAAACCGGCGACATCTCGGAGGCCGCGACGCTGATCAAATCCCGCTGCGGCGGCTTCCTCTCGACCCTCCAGGGCATGGCGGCGAGCGTCTCCCAATCCAGCGGGACCCTCCAGGAGGCGCGCAACCGAATCAACACTCTGATCGACGCCACCGAGTCCCTGGTCAGCCAGACCGCCCGCAGCGGCGCCGAGACCAGCGATACGACCTTCATCCAGGCCGCCAAGGACCGCGCAGCCCGGATCGGCGCCGCCTTCGAGCGGGCCCTGGCCGAGGGACGGATCACCGAGGCGGCGCTGTTCAGCACCAGCTACACGCCGATTCCCGGGACCGATCCGGCGCAGGTCATGGCGCCCTATACCGAGCTCACCGACGCGCTGCTGCCGGCAATCCAGGAGCCGATCCTGGAGCTCGACCCCAAGGTGGTCTTCTGCGCCGCGGTCGACCTCAAGGGCTACCTGCCGACCCACAACCTCAAGTTCTCCAAGCCGCAGGGCGGCGATCCGGTCTGGAACGCCGCTAACTGCCGCAACAGGCGGATCTTCGACGACCGGGTCGGCCTCAAGGCCGGCCAGAACAAGGCTCCCTTCCTGCTCCAGGCCTACCGGCGGGACATGGGCGGCGGCAGCTTCGCCCTGATGAAGGACGTCTCGGCGCCGATCCTGGTTCACGGCCGGCACTGGGGCGGTTTCCGGATCGGCTACAAGATCTGAAACCGCAGCACAGCCCGCAAAAGGGGCACCTTAACAGCATCTTAACGGCCTCCGACCGATACTGGCTTCGGCGATGGCCTGGAGAGCGTCCGGACGAGGGCGGCGAGGGCCGTGGCTTCGGCGAGGGGGCTTCAGGTAGAAATGGCCGCGTTCCGAGCAGAAGAAAGAACCGACAGCCTCGGCTCCGAGGCGCCGCCGCGGCCGGAGGACGTCGCCGATCTGGTGCGCGTCCTGGAAGCCCTGGAGCCGCTGTCCCAAGAGTCAGCGCCGCGGCCCCGCCTGGGCGCCGCAGCCGCCTTCTGGGCCTGAGCCGTGCGCGCGCCGATCTGGCTGGGTGTCCTGCTCGGCTCCGCGGCCTTTAGCGCTGCGGTTTTCCAGCCCTACGAGCCCGACAGCTTCCAGGACTACGCGGCCCAAAAGGTCGATCACCTGGACCCCGAGCCCTTGGGCATCCTGCAGCAATCGGGCGCCGCGATCCCCGCGGGCGACGTGCAGGGCGAGCGGCGGACCGATTTCCAGGTGTTCCGCAGCCGGATGTCGCGCGACTTGGCCGGCTATCTTGAGCAGGTCTTCGCCCTGACCGATGCTGCGGCGGTGGAGTGGCGGGCCGCCGTCTCGGCGCTCTCCGAGGGCCGCCAGCCCTTCCTGATGGACGAGAACTACGGGACCATCATAAACCGCCTCAAGGCGCTGAACACGCCGGACGACCTGCTGCCCTTCGAGGCCATGGTCGCCGAGGCCATCGACGCCCAGCGCCGTTACCTGCGGGATTGGGAGGAGGCCGGTCGGCCCGATTTCCACGACTGGGACCACGGCCTGCTCGATCTGGCCAACGCGCGGCTCTCGGCTGCCTACGCCTTCCTCATGCGGCGCTTCCCGGACGAGGACCAGCACAACCAGCGCGCCTTCCGCGACCACCTGACGGTCCACGACTTCTTCTCCTGAGCCGCCGCCGCAGCGATCATCCGAAGCCTCGTCTCCGTCGTAACTCTTTCGTTGGGGCAAGCCGGCGGCCGTCCGGCACCGCCCCGACCGCCCGTTTGCCCTGGAGGCCCGAGGTCAGATGTCCTTCGGAAGCGCGCCGCCCGCCCAAGCCAGGATCCCGAACGCCGCCGTCTGGCTTGGCGCCCTCGGTCTGATCCCTTTCCTCGCCGGGGCGCTTGCGCCCTGGCTGCTGCCCCCGCAGCGCCTGCCGCAAGCGGATCTCGCCCTGATCGGCTACGGTGCGGTGATCCTCTCCTTCCTCGGCGGTGTCCACTGGGGGCTGGCGGCGCCGGAGGGGCGCCCTGGGCAGCTCGGGTTCAGCGTGCTCCCCTCGCTGGTCGGATGGCTGGCCCTGCTGGTCGCGACCTTCGACGCTCTCGGGCCGGCGCTCTGGCTGCTGGCCGCGGCCTTCGCGACCCTGCTGCCGGGTGACCTGCTTGCCGCCGGGCGCGGTCTGGCGCCGGGTTGGTATCCCCGGCTGCGGCTGCCCCTGACCCTGGTCGTCGTCGCCTGTCTGATCGTCGGCGTGCTGGCATGAGCGGCGTCGAGACCCTGCGCTTCCTGCTCGGCGACCAGTTGAGCCGGGACCTCTCCAGCCTGCAGGATCTCGATCCGGCGCGGGACGTGATCCTGATGACGGAGGTCGCCGAAGAGACCACCTATGTCCCCCATCATCCCAAGAAGATCGCCCTGATCCTCTCGGCCATGCGCCACTTCGCCGCCGAGCTGGCAGCCGAGGGCGTGACGGTCGACTACGTCCGCCTCGACGATTCGGACAACGCCGGCAGCTTCGGCGCCGAGTTGCGGCGCGCGGTCGCGCGGCACCGGCCGCGCCGCGTCGTGGTCTGCGAGCCGGGCGAGTATCGTGTCTGGGAGGCCATGCAGGGCTGGTCCGAGGACCTGGGCCTGGCGGTCGAGATCCGGGACGACGACCGCTTCCTCTGCTCGCGCCGCGACTTCGCGGACTGGGCCGGCGAGCGCAAGCAGATGCGGATGGAGCACTTCTACCGCTGGATGCGGCGGCGCAGCGGCCTCCTCATGGAGGGTGAAAGGCCCAAGGGTGGCGAATGGAACTTCGACAAGGAGAACCGCAAGCGCCTGCCGGCGGGCCTGGAGCCGCCCCCGCCGCCCGCCGTCGCGCCGGATGCGATCACGGCCGAGGTCCTCGACCTCGTCGGCCGGCGCTTCGGCGATCATTTCGGCCGCCTCGAGGGCTTCGGCTTCGCGGTGACCCGAAGCGACGCGCTGGCGCTGCTGCGCGACTTCGTCGAGACGGCCCTGCCGCGCTTCGGCGACTATCAGGACGCCATGAAGCAGGACGCGGCGGTACTGTTCCACGCGGTGATCTCGCCCTACCTGAACATAGGCCTGCTCGATCCCCGCGAGGTCTGCGAAGCGGTCGAGGCCGCCTACGACGCCGGCCGGGTGCCGATCAACGCCGCGGAGGGCTTCATCCGGCAGATCCTGGGCTGGCGGGAATACGTCCGCGGGATCTACTGGCTGAAGATGCCCGGCTACGCCGAGACCAACGCCCTGGCCGCCGAGCGTCCCCTGCCCGCCTTCTACTGGACCGCCGAGACCGAGATGAACTGCCTGCGGCAGTGCCTCGGGCAGACCCGGGACCTGGCCTACGCCCACCACATCCAGCGCCTGATGGTGACCGGCAACTTCGCGCTGCTGCTGGGGGTCCGGCCGAAGGAGGTTTGCGAGTGGTACCTGGCGGTCTACGCCGACGCCTTCGAATGGGTCGAGCTGCCCAACACCCACGGCATGGCGATCCACGCCGACGGCGGGATCCTGGGCTCCAAGCCCTATGCCGCCAGCGGCAAGTACATCGACCGCATGTCGGACTACTGCCGCAACTGCGCCTACGACGTGAAGACGACGACGGAGGCGAATTCCTGCCCCTTCAACGCCCTCTATTGGAACTTCCTGATCGAGCAGGAGGCGCGGATCGGCGGCAACCCGCGCATGGCCATGCCCTACCGCAACCTGGCGCGCATGGCTCCCGCGAAACGCCAGGCGATCCGGGATCGCGCTCTTCAGATCATCGACCAGCTTTGCGCCTGATCCTGCGGGCGTCCTGGCTGGTCCCCCGGCCCAGGGTCGGGACAGTGCTTGAGTCGCTTCACGATCCCGGGCAAGCTCAGGGCAAGCGCCGCGACTGACGACAAAATGAGAAGGCGCGAGTGGAGACCACGGTTCGACAACACCCGGGCGCGTGACACCCGATCCAATCGGGGCATGGGCTTTGGGAGGCCTTCACATGGGGGATAGAGTGAACATGAAAAACTGGATCAGCGGCGCGGTCTTTGCGGCCGTCGCCTTGACTCTCGGCTTTGCCGCCCAGGCGCAGAAAGCGGGCGGCACCTTCGTCTTCATCGTCCAGCCGGAACCGCCGTCGCTGGCGTCCTACCTCTCGACCTCCGGTCCGATCGGACTGGTCGCGCCTAAGATCTATGAGGGACTGCTGGACTACGACAAGGACCTCAACGCCGTGCCGGCGCTGGCCGAGAGCTTCGAGGTCAGCGAGGACGGCAAGACCGTCACCTTCAAGCTGCAGAAGGGCGTGACCTGGCACGACGGCAAGCCCTTCACTTCGGCCGACGTCCAGTTCACGGTCATGGAGGTGCTGAGCAAGGTGCACCCGCGCGGGCCGAACTCCTTCCGCGAGGTCACCGAGATCCAGACGCCGGACGCCCACACGGCGATCTTCAAGCTGGCAAACCCGGCGCCCTACATGATGCGCGCGCTCTCGGCCTATGAATCGCCGATGGTGCCCAAGCATCTGCTGGAGGGCCAGGACCCGCGCAACGCCGACCTGGCCAACAACCCGGTCGGCACCGGCCCCTTCAAGTTCGTCGAATGGAAGAAGGGCCAGTACATCCGCCTGGACAAGAACGAGGACTACTGGAAAGAGGGGCTGCCCTATCTCGACCGCGTGGTCGGCCGCTTCATTCCCGACGCCTCGACCCGGACCGCCGCGATGGAGAACGGCGAGGTCCTCTACGGTGCCTATGGCGCGATCCCCAACGTCGACGTCGTGCGGCTGCGCGAGATGGACCACATCGGCGTGACCACCGACGGCTACGCCATGATCAACCCGGTCTCGCTGATCGAGTTCGACACGACCCGGCCGCCCTTCGACAAGCCGGAGGTCCGCCAGGCGATCTCCATGGCGCTGGACCGGCAGTTCCTGATCGACAACATCTGGTTCGGCTATGGCAAGCCGGCGACCAGCGCGCTCTCGACCAACTTCGCGGCCACCGGGCTTTACGCCGAGGGCATGCCCAACTATCCGCCCAAGGCCGACGTTTCCGCCGCCAAGAAGATCCTGGACGACGCCGGGGTCGCCGCCGATTCCGACGGGGTGCGAGCCCGCGCGGTGCTGGACCTGATTCCCTACGGCGAGGACTGGCGCCGGGCCGGCGAGTACATGAAGCAGGCGCTGGGCGACATCGGGATCGAGGTCGAGCTGCGCTACGAGGACGTGCCGACCTGGCTGAAGCGGATCTACTCGGACTACGACTTCCGCATGAACGTCAACTACTTCTATCAGCTGCCCGACCCGGTGCTGGGCGTGCACCGTCACTACGGCACCGACCAGATCCGCCAGGGTACCCATTTCGTGAACTCCTCGCGCTACAGCAACCCGAAGCTGGACTCGCTCCTGGCGGCGGGGGCGACCGAGGCGGACGCCACCAAGCGCAGCGGGATCTACAAGGACATCCAGTCGATCCTCGCCGAGGACCTGCCGGTGGTGAACCTCTTCGAGATGCAGTTCCTCACCGTCTACAACAAGAAGCTGAAGGACCACGACACCTCGGCGCTGGGGGCCTACGGCTCCTTCGAGCGCGCTTGGCTGGACGAATAGCATGAGCCGCCCGGGCGCCGGCCGGAATACGACCCGGTCGGCGCCCGGGGGCTCCTTCCCGGCATGAACCATTCGGTCAAACGCCTGCGCTACGTGCTCAAGCGGCTGCTCCAGGCGCTGCCGATCGTGCTCGCCATCGTGGTCGTCAACTTCTTCCTGCTGCACATGGCCGAAGGCGACGCGGTGGACGTGCTGGCCGGCGAGGCGGGCTCGGCGACGCCGGAGTACATGGCCGAGCTGCGCCAGAAGTTCGGCCTGGACAAGCCGCTGCCGGTGCAGCTCGCGATCTACCTGAAGAACGTCCTGACCTTCGACCTGGGCTATTCTTTCCGCCACGAGATGCCGGTCTCGCAGCTGGTCCTCGACCGCTTCGTGCCGACCCTGCTGCTGATGGTCAGCACCATCCTGTTGGCGGTCGGCCTCGGCATCGTGCTCGGCCTGATCGCGGCCGTGGGCCTCAACACCTGGCGGGACAACCTGATCTCGGTCTTCGCCCTGGTCACCTACGCGACGCCGCTGTTCTGGGTCGGGCTGATGATGATCGTGGTCTTCTCCCTCAACCTCGGCTGGTTCCCGACCAGCGGCATGGAGAACATCGCCGCCTTTCACAGCGGCTGGGACCGGGTCTGGGACATCGCCCATCACCTGGTGCTGCCGACCATCACCCTGTCGCTCTTCTATTTGGCGCTCTACACGCGCCTGATGCGCGCCTCGATGCTGGAGCAGGCCGGCATGGACTACGTGACCACGGCCCGGGCCAAGGGGGTCACCGAGCGCCGGATCGTCTTCGTCCACGTGCTGCGCAACGCCCTGCTGCCGGTGGTGACCATGGCCGGTGTGCAGGTCGGGGCCCTGATCGGCGGCTCGGTGATCGTCGAATCGGTCTTCGCCTGGCCGGGCCTGGGCATGCTCGCCTTCGAGGCGCTCTTCGCTCGCGACCTCAACCTGCTGCTCGGCATCTTCCTGCTGTCGGCCCTGCTGGTCGTGGCGGTCAACCTGGTGGTCGACATCATCTACTCCCTCCTGGACCCGCGCATCGAGGTCGGCTAGCACATGAACGGCGAGAACCTGGCGAGCTTCTGGCGGCTCTACCGGCGCAACCACGCCGCGGTCTTCGGCCTGGCGGTCCTGGCGACGGTGATCGCCCTGGCGGCCACGGCGCACCTCTTCTATCCGGACGACCCCTTCAAGCTGGCCGGGAAGCCGATGTCGCCGCCGGCCACGGAAGGCTTCCTCCTGGGCAGCGATTCCCTGGGCCGCGACGTGGCGGCGGGCATCGCCCACGGCGCCAAGACCTCGCTCTTGATCGGCCTGGTGGCGACCCTGGTTGCGGTCGGCTTCGGCGCCCTGATGGGCGGGCTCGCCGGCTACTACGGCGGCTGGATCGACGACCTGCTGATGCGCACGACCGAGATGTTCCAGACCATTCCGTCCTTCGTCTTCGCGATCCTGCTGGTCGCGATCATGAAGCCCTCGATCGAGAGCATCGTGATCGCCATTGCGGTGGTGTCCTGGCCGGCGGTGGCACGCCTGGTGCGCGGCGAGTTCCTGTCGCTGCGCAACCGCGAGTTCGTCCAGGCCTGCCATACCCTGGGCATGAGCGACCTCAGGATCATGCTCGGCGAAATCCTGCCCAACTGCCTCTCGCCGATCATCGTCACCGGTTCGCTGATGGTCGCGACCGCGATCCTGATCGAGAGCGGCCTGTCTTTCCTCGGCCTCGGCGACCCCAACATCATGAGCTGGGGCTTCCTGATCGGTGCCGGCCGGACGGTGCTGCGCACGGCCTGGTGGGTCTGCACCTTCCCCGGCCTGGCGATCCTGATCACGGTGCTGGCGATCAACCTGGTCGGCGAAGGCTTCAACGACGCCCTCAACCCGCGTCTTCGGGAACGAAGGTGATGGGGGAGCGGCGATGACGGAGCGGCTGCTCGAGATCCGGAACCTGCACGTCGCCCTGCCCGAGGGATCGGAGCGGCGCTACGCGGTCGAGCAGGTCGACCTGGAGCTGGCGCCCAACGAGATCCTCTGCGTCGTCGGCGAGAGCGGCTCCGGCAAGTCGCTGACCGCCCGTGCGGTGATGGGCTTGCTGCCGGCGCCCCATGTCAAGGTCGAGACGGGCAGCATCCGCTTCGGCGGAGAGGATCTGACCCGGGTCGGCGACGCGCGGCTGCGCCAGATCCGGGGCAGCGAGATCTCGATGATCTTCCAGGAGCCCATGACCGCGCTCAACCCGGTCATGACCATTGGCAATCAGATCGACGAGGTCTTCCGCTTCCACGCCAGGATGGGGCGCAAGGAACGGCGGCAGCGGGCGACGGCCCTGCTGGACGACGTGCACCTGCCGGACCCGGCACAGATCATCGGCGCCTATCCGCACGAACTCTCCGGCGGCCAGCGCCAGCGGGCCATGATCGCCATGGCCCTGGCGCTGGACCCCAAGATCCTGATCGCCGACGAGCCAACCACGGCGCTGGACGTCACCACCCAGGCGCAGATCCTGAAGCTAATCAAGGAGCTGCAGGCGGCCCACAACACCGGCGTGCTGTTCATCACCCACGACTTCGGCGTGGTCGCCGACATCGCCGATCGGGTCGCGGTCATGCAGCAGGGCCGCGTGGTGGAGACGGGAACCGCGGAGAAGGTGCTGAACGCGCCGGAGCATCCCTACACCCGCGACCTGATCGCCGCGGTGCCGAGCCTGGTGCCGCGGCCACCGCGCCAGCGATCGGCCGAGCCGGTGCTGCAGGTGAAAGGCCTGACCAAGGTCTACCGCAGCGGCGGCGGTCTCTTCGGGCTCGGCGGCAAGGAGCGCCAGGTCACGGCGGCGAAAGAGGTCGCGCTGGAGCTGCGCCGCGGCGAGACCCTGGGCATCGTCGGCGAGAGCGGCTCCGGCAAGTCGACGGTTGCCCGCTGCATCGTCCGCCTCAACGACGCCGACGCGGGCCAGATCCTCCTCCAAGGCAGCGACCTCAGGCCCCTGGGCCGGGCGGCCATGCGGCCCTTTCGGGCCAAGATCCAGATGGTCTTCCAGGACCCCTTCGCCTCGCTTAACCCGCGCACAAAGGTCGGCAGGATCATCGCCCAGGGCCCGCTGACCCAGGGCCAGTCGTCCGACGCGGCGCAGGCCCGGGCGCGGGAGCTGCTCGAGATCGTCGGTCTCGACGCGCGCGCCTTCGACCGCTATCCGCACGAGTTCTCGGGCGGCCAGCGGCAGCGCATCGGCATCGCCCGGGCGCTGGCCCTCGACCCCGAGGTGCTGGTCGCCGACGAGCCGGTCTCGGCGCTGGACGTCTCGATCCAGGCCCAGATCCTGCGCCTGCTGGATGAGATCCGCGAGCGCCTGGCGCTGTCGATGGTCTTTATCACCCACGACCTGCGGGTCGCGGCCCAGGTCTGCGACCGGATCGCGGTGATGCGCTACGGCGTGGTGGTCGAGACCGGATCGACCGGCGAGATCTTCCGCGATCCCCAGGACGCCTACACCAAGGCCCTGCTCGCCGCCGTGCCCGGCCGCCACTGGCTGCCGGCCCGCCAGGACGCGATCGCCTGACCGCGCCACGCCGCGGCGCCGTACCGCGGTCGGCCGTTAGGTGCCGGTCGGCGCCGCGGTGTCGGTTTGGCCGAAGAGGATCTTCTTGGCTTCTTCGTCGACGGTCTCCCGGGTCCGGTAGGGCTCGCCCGCCGCGTAGGCCCGAACGGTTGCCGGGCGCGCGCGGATCGCCTCGAACCAGCGCTTGAGATGCGGGAAGTCCTCCAGGTTCTGGCCCTGGCGCTCGTGGGGTACGATCCAGGGATAGCAGGCCATGTCGGCGATGGAGTAGGCGCCGGCGACGAAGTCGCGCTTGGCAAGGCGGCGATTGAGCACGTTGTAGAGCCGCGTCGTCTCCTTGACGTAGCGCTCGATGGCGTAAGTCAGCGTCTCCGGTGCGTAGACCTTGAAGTGATGGTTCTGGCCGAGCATCGGCCCCAGGCCGCCCATCTGCCAGAACAGCCACTGCATGACCTCGGTCCGGCCGCGCAGGTCCGCCGGCAGGAAAAGGCCGGTCTTCTCGGCCAGGTACTGCAGGATCGCGCCGGACTCGAAGACCGAGATCGGGTCCCCGCCGTCGGCGGGCTCGTGGTCGACGATCGCCGGCATGCGGTTGTTGGGCGCGATCTTCAGGAAGTCCGGATCGAACTGGGCGCCGCGGCCGATGTCTATGGGCTTGATCTCGTAGGCGAGCCCGGCTTCCTCGAGGAACATCGTTATCTTGTGGCCGTTCGGCGTGGGCCAGTAGTAGAGATCGATCATGGCGTTTGCTTTCCGTTGTCTGGTGATCCCCGCTCCGGCTTCGCAACCGCTTTGCGAAGGACAGGGGCTCGGCGCCGGCCCGGCGAGGTTCTCCGGCATATGGGAAGCCCGGCCGTCGGGCTCAATCTGCAAGACTTCGCGGCCCGCCCGCCGCGGTCGCGGCGCGGAGCCTGTTGCAGGGCCGCGGCAGGGGCGCGAAACTTGACCGGCGGGCGTCAGCGTCCTGCGACCCGAAAAGCCCGGTGAAGGAGCATCAGATGCTTCGCTTCGTCCTCGCGGCCGTGTTGTGTGCCGCGGCGGCCAATGACGCCGCTGCCGATCGGGAGGGCATTCTGCTCACCATCACGTCGTCGGCGCCGGGCACGACCTTCTCCGCCGTCTGCAGCGTTTCCAGTGGCGGGGCGCAGACGACCGAGGATTTCAGCGGCAGGGCGCCGGCATCCTTTCACTTCCAGGCCGACCGGGTGCACTGCGAGCTGTGGTCCGAAGGTCCGCTCAGGGTCCTTGCCGAAGGTCCGGGAGGCAACCGCTCCTTGAGCTCGACGTCGGGTGGGCGCATCGTGCTTTCGCTCTCGTTCTAGATCAAACGGCGTTCAATTGGACTCAATTGAGCGCAGATAATTTGATCTATTTCATATAGATAGAACAGCTCATCTGCGTTCGAATGAACGCAGGCTGCTCCAGCGATGCCGCTGGCCCGGTGGGATCAGACCGGAAAGCCCTTCGCCTTGCCGGCAAGGCCGTCGTAGGCCTCCAGAAGCCGGCCGCGCCAGGCGTAGATCGGGTCGTCCGCGGCGACCAGGGCAAGCGGACAGACCGCCCGGGCCCATTGGAAGGCACCGAAGACGATGAAGTCGGCGAAGCTCGGCGTGGTGCCGCCGAGATAGGGTTGCAGCTTCACCGTGTCGCGCAGGGGCGCCAGCGCCTTGCCCAAGTTGGCGAGCTTCTCCTCGCGGCCGTCGGCGAAGGTCTCCAGAGTGCGGCCGAACAGCGCCTCGCGGCTTTCGCGGAAATAGGGCTGGTCCTTCTCGTGCAGGGCCTCGAAGAGCTCCGGCATGATGACTTGGACCACCGCCGGATGCAGGCTCCGCTGCGCCCAGTGCCGGATCATCAGGGCATGGGCGCGCGCTTGCGGCCCTTCGAAGAGCCGGGGCCTGTCGGGGTAGGCCTCGTCCAGGTACGTGGCGATCTGCCAGGATTCGTGAACCACCCGGTCGCCATCCCGGATCACCGGAACCTGGCCTTGGCCGGTCTCCGCGATGGCGTCCTTCTCGGTGAAGCGCCAGGGCAGGGTCTCGACCTCCAGGCCCTTGTGCGCCAGGGCCATCCGGACCCGCCAGCAGTGCGGGCTGAAGCGGCAGTCGTCGTCCTGGCCGGCCAGGTCGTAGAGTTGAATCGTCACGGCGACACCTCCCGGCCCGCGTCGGAGCCGCGGCAGGCGGCACCTTCTTCGAGGGCCAGGTCTGTCTAGCCGATGCCGGGACCTTGGTGAAGAAAAACTCGCGCGGTGGCCGACGCTCCCCCTTGCCGACCGGCCACCGCGCGAGGCGAGACGCGCTTGGTCTTTCCTTGGGCGTTGTCCGATCCGATTGGACCGCTTCGCGATCAATCTGGCCGGACGTAACCTCCTGACTTCAAAGTGTCGGCGCGCGGCTCCAGGCCAGACGCGCACGCGTCTGGCCGGGACGTGCGCTAGACCTTGGAAAGCCAGTCGACGGCCACGAAGATCAACTCCAGGACCAGGGCGATGCCGAGGCCGATGTGGATGCCCGCGGCACCCTGCTCGTCGCGAAGAAACGCCTGTGCCGAAGTCTTCATCCTTCCTCACCCCTGTCGCGATTGGCTTTAACGAAGGGGTAATCTAAGTATAGGAGATCTAAAGGTCAACAAAAAATGAAAGTAAACATAAATAAAAATTTCGATATATTAATAGTTACCCGTGTATTCGACAGATCTTACCGGGCTCTCAGGCGGCCTGGCCGCCGCCGGGCCGGGGGAAATAGGCCGCCAGGAACTCGCCGAAGCTGCGGCAGACGTCCATGGAGGTGAAGACCCCGGCCAGGCGGCCCTTGCGGGTCACGATGGCCGAGCCGATGTGGCGCTCGGCCATGGTCAGCAGCACGTCCTCGATCGGATCCTCCAGGTCGACGACGTAGGCGTCGGCGACGTAGGCGTCGCGCACCGTCAGCCGGGCCGCGTCGCCGCCCCGGCCCAGGGCGCTCATGATGTCGCGCTCCGAGATCACCCCGACCAAGTTGTGCGCCTCGGTCACCGGCAGGTGACGGAAGTCATGCGCGCGCATCAGCGCCTGCGCCTCCTCCAGGGGCGCATCCACCTCGACGGAATGCGGAAAGGGGGTCATGGCGGACTTCAGCGTCGGCAGCTTCATGGTTCGTCTCCCTTCTCAATAGGCGCTGGCGCCGCTGTCGACCGGGATCACCGCGCCGTTGACCAGGCTCGCCTCGTCCGAGGCCAGGAAGCAGGCGACCTGGGCGACCTCGAAGGGCCGGCCGGTGCGGATCGGCCGCGCCGGGTCGGTGCCGTCGTCGTCGCCGGTCATGCCCATGGCCCGGGTCCGCTCGGTCAGGACCGCCCCAGGCGCGATGGCGTTCACCCGGATCCGGAGCGGTGCGCATTGCTTGGCCAGGGCCCGGGTCAGGGTCAGCACGCCGCCCTTGGCCGAGGTATAGGCGTCGGCGCCGCTGGTGCCCTTCATCGCCCGGATCGAGGTCGAGTTGATCACCGCGCCGGTCCCGGTGATCCCGTCGGAGCCCGCGACGCTGGCGGCGATCCGCGGGATCGCGAAGCGGCAGCAGAGGAAGCTGCCGTAGAGGTCGACGCCGATGGTGCGCCAGAACTCGTCAAGCGGGATCTCCAGGAGGCTGCCGTCGACCGCGGTCGCCCCGCCGGCGTTGTTGTAGAGGATCTCCAGCCCACCGAAGCGCTCGACCACCTCCGCCACCGCGGCCTCGACCGCCTCCGGCCGGGTGATGTCGGCTTCGAGGAAGAGGGCCTCGCCGCCGGCCGCGCGGATCTCGGCCGCGACCCTCTCGCCGCCCTCGGCGTTGACGTCGAAGATCGCCACCTTGGCCCCGGCCTCGGCGAAGATCCCCGCCGCCGCCGCGCCGATTCCCGCCGCCCCGCCGGTGATGATCGCGCGCCGTCCCGCAAGCTTGCCCACCGCGTTCCCTCTTACTTCGACCTCGTGGCTGCCGAAGGGTAGTCCTTGCGGCTCGGGATTTGTAGGCGGAATCGCGGGCCGGCGCGCTTTCGCGGCCTTGGTTAAGAAGTTATTAACCTTGACCGGGCTAGTCAGTTTCTATCCACTGGCGGCGCGAATCGGATAGCTCCAGGCGTGCCCTGCTCCCGGCCACCTTCTCGGCGGCTTGCGCGCTTTTCCTTCTCAACGGCAGATCCAGGGGACGAGGGCCGCTATGGCGGATCACTTCACCGAGGTCGACTGGCCCGACGCGCACCTCGAGCGCAGGCGGGCCATCCTGAAGCGCCATCCCGCCGTCAAGGCGCTGATGGGCGCCAACCCCGCGACGGCGGGCTTCGTGTTCCTACTGGTCGGGCTGCAGATCGCGATCGCCGCCGGCCTGGGTATCCTCGACGCGCACTGGCTGCTGGTGGTCGCCCTGGCCTATGTCGTCGGCGCCTTTCCCAACCACGCGCTCTACGTCCTGATCCACGAGTGCACGCACAACCTGGTGTTCAAGCGGCATTGGCCCAACCAGGTCCTGGGCATCGTCTGCGACTTCGCCCTGGTGGTCCCGGGCGCCATGGCCTTCCGCAAGTATCATCTGCTGCACCACAAGCACATGGGCATCGAGGACCTGGACGCCGACCTGCCGACCCGCGGCGAGGCCCGACTGGTCGGCAAGGGGCGGGTCAAAAAGGCGCTCTGGATGCTCTTCTTCTCGCTGTCCCAGGCCCTGCGGCCGATGAAGATCGTCGGCATCAGCCTCTGGGACCGCTGGGTCCTGGCCAACGCCGCCGCGGTCATCGCAGTCGACGTCCTGGTCCTGGTCTTCCTCGGCCCCAAGGCCCTGGTCTACCTGCTGCTCTCGACCTTCTTCGGGCTCGGCCTGCACCCCCTGGGCGGCCGCTGGATCCAGGAGCACTTCGTCACCGAGGCCGGGCAGGAGACCTACTCCTACTACGGCCCGCTCAACCGCCTCGCCTTCAACGTCGGCTACCACAACGAGCACCACGACTTCGCCAACGTGCCCTGGAACAACCTGCCCAGGCTCAAGGCCGCCGCGCCGGAGTTCTATGACTCCCTGGCCTCCTACCGCTCCTGGACCGGCGTCGTGGCGCGCTTCATCCTCGACCCGGCGCTTTCGACCTACAGCCGCATCGTCCGCGCCGGCTGAATGCCCGGCCGTGCCCGATTGATTCCCGGGCGGAGTCCCGCCTAGCCTTCCTGCGACGGTCTCCAAGTCGGTCAGGGAGGTGACGATGTCCGAGGATCGCGATCTGCTCGCCCAGAAGGTCATGGTGGAGGGGCTCTACTGGTGGGGGGTGCCGACCCTCTTCCGCTGCCCTCATGTCGAGGACCCGGCGGCCTGCGACATCGCCCTGGTTGGCGTGCCGCACAGCACCGGCAACGGCACCACGGAGCGCGACCAGCACCTGGGGCCGCGGGCGGTGCGCGACGTCTCGGCCCTGGGCCGGCGGGTCCACATGAAGTACCGGCTGGACCCCTGGGCGGCCTGCCGGATCCACGACCTGGGCGACGTGCCCCTGCCCGAGGGCAACGACAACGAGAAGTCGGTCGAACGCATGGTCGAGTTCTACCGGCGGATCGACGCCGCCGGCGCGCGGCCGGTCTCCATCGGCGGCGACCATTCGATCACCGGCGGCATCCTGCAGGCCATCGCTGGCCCGGGCGCCAGGCTGACCGGGGGCGAGAAGGCGGTGCTGCTGCACTTCGACGCCCACACCGACGCCTATCACAACCTCGACCACTTCCTCGGCGCGGTGAAGTCGGCGGCGCACTGGGCCAGCTACCTGGTGCGCGACGGCCACGTCGACGCCACCCGCAGCGTCCAGATCGGCATCCGCGGCAACGTCCGCACCCTCGACTGGCTCGAGCCCAGCCACGAGCTGGGCTACGAGGTCATCACCATGGAGCGCTACCGCGCGCTGGGCCCAGCGCGCTGCAAGGAGATCATCGACCAACGGATCGGCGACGCCCCGCTCTACGTCACCTTCGACCTCGACTGCCTGGACCCGACGGTCGCCCCCGGCGTCGCCAACCTGGAGGCCGGGGTCGAGGGCTTCCGGATCGACGAGGTCATGGAGCTGCTGCAGTCGGTGCGCGGCAAGAACGTGATCGGCGGCGACGTGGCCTGCCTGATGCCGACCAAGGACCATCCGAACAAGATCACGGCGCACGTCGCGACCGCGGTGCTCTTCGAGATCGTCAGCCTGATCGCCGACCGCTTCCGGGCCGGGGCGTGATCAGGCGGCGCGGCCGCGCCGCGCCTCGCGGTGGATGATGTAGAGGCCGCAGGCGACCAGCAGGCCGACACCCGGCCAGATCCCGGCGTCGGGCAGCTCCCGCCAGATCAGCCAGCCGAGGATCAGGCCCCAGATCAATACGGTGTAGTCGAAGGGCGCGACCGCCGCCGCCGGCGCGTGGCGATAGGCCTGGACCATGAACAGCATGCCCAGGCTGCCGGCCACCCCCAGCCCGACGAAGAGCAGCCAGTCGCGCGGCGTCGGCAAGGTCCAGCCGAAGGGCAGCAGGGCCGCCGTGGCGAGCGCGCCGATGACCGCGGTCCAGAACAGGATCGCCGCCGAGGTCTCCGCGCGCGACAGCCGGCGCGACAGGATCATCACCAGGGCGTAGGCGAAGGCGGCGCCCAGGGGCAGCAGGGCCGCCGGCTGGAAGGCCGCGCTGCCGGGTCGCAGGATCGCCATCACCGCGACGAAGCCGACCAGGATCGCGGCCCAGCGCCGCAGCCCGACCGTCTCGCCCAGCAGCGGCACCGAGAGGGCGGCGATGAAGACCGGCCCGGCGAAGGTGATGGCGAAGGCCTCGGCGAGGGGCATGAACTGCAGCCCGGTGAAGAACATGAATCCGGCGGCCAGGCCGCAGGCCGCCCGGATGCCGTGCAGCCGGAAGCGGGCCGTGTGCAGGGTCGCGATCCCGCCGTCGCGCCAGACCAGGGCGGCGATGAGAAAGAGGCCGAAGAAGTTCCGGAAGAACATGATCTGGATGACGCTGTAGCCCTCGCCCAGCAGCTTGGCGAGCGCGTCGAGCCCGGACACGCAGAACATGCCCAGGCAGGCGTAGGCGATCCCCAGGGGGATCCGCTCCTCCGTCGCCGCCTGGACCGTGGCTTCGGTCGCCATGCCGCTTCGTCCCTCTCGCCTTCCCCGCCGCCCGGCGCCCGAGCCGGCAGCAAGCCCGCCGCGTCCGCCCGCGACCCATGGAACCGGCCTCGGTCGGACGCCTTGCCGTCGACGCCGAGTGCGTCGCTGCCAAATCGGGCGCCCCCGGGCACGCTTCGCGACCGCGGTGCGCGCGCCGGCGCACTTCGGCGCCCTGTATCCGGGCTTCGGGGGCTGCCCGCGAGGCTACTGTGAAGGCCCTCGGGGCGCAAGGACGCGGCGCCGGCCGGAGCGCGACGTAGAGCTTGCGCCCGTCTTCTTACTTGGCTGAGCCTTGAGGCTGTGGCGCCGAGACTGGATTGGCGACCCCGGCAGGATTCGAACCTGCGACCTACAGATTAGGAATCTGCCGCTCTATCCAGCTGAGCTACGGGGCCGCGTCGAGCGGGAAGCTACTGTGAAGGGCGCGCGGGCGCAAGCTCCGGCCCCGCCCGGCGCGCCCGGCCGGGGGTTCCGCTAGGTGTCGACGACCACCATCATCGGCGTCCAGCCCTTGAAGAGGACGTTGAAGTAGTAGCGCGACGGCGGTTCGGTCTCGTAGGAAAGGTCCCAGTCCGCCGCCTCTTCGGGCCGTTCAGGGATCGACAGCCCGTCGAGGCGGAACTCCTGCTCCCCGTCGAGGCCGTAGTCCCGAGCGGCCGATTCGAGCCTTTTGCGGATATCGGGCCAGAGGCCGTCGTAGCGCGCCTCGACCTCGTCGAAGAAGGCGCGCTGCCGCTCCGTCGGGCCGCTCGCTTCGCCGAAGATGACCACCTCCACCTCCCGGTCGAGCGGCGCAAAGCGCAGCTTGCCCTCCCACATCCGGGCGTCGCGCAGATAGCACAGGGGCCCGAAGCGGGGATCCTCGATCCGGATCGGCCGGAACAGGTCCTTCCAGAACTCGAACATGCCTGCCTCCGCCGGCAGCATCGCGGCGAGGCAGAGGCTGTAGCACGGTGGCCGCAGCGGCGAAAGGCCGGCCGCCCACCGGCGACGGGCGGAGCGCCCCTCAGCCAAAAGGCGCCCTACCTGGGCGCGAGTCTTCAACGGCTTGGGAACGTGGGGCGAAAAAAAATGCCCCACGGCTCTGTCTACGCCCGCCGCAAGCTCGGCGATCAGCCGGCGACCTTGCCGAGGCCGCCGCCGTCGCCGAGAATGGGCGCTTTCCGCGGGGGGGCGGAAGCGCGGATGCCGGGCCTGAACCGGGCGCGCCTGAGGCGCGTTCCACGGATCCTGCGGTCGCCGCGGCTGCAGGCCTTCGTCCTGCGGGCCCTGGCGTCCGATCTGCTGGCCCTGGCCCTGCCCCCCAGGAAACGCGGTGCGCTGCGCTACCGCTGGCGCTACGGCAACGACCGCAGGCTGGTGGAGATCAACCACCTGCTGCGCACGGGCGCGCCGGTCAACCTCGAGGCGCCGCGGACCTACTGCGACAAGATGAGCCACCTCAAGCTCTTCCACGACAACCCCCTGATGGCCTTCTGCACCGACAAGGTCTCCGTGCGCCGCTACGTCGCCTGGAAGGGCCTGGCCGAGACCCTCGTGCCGCTCCTCGCCGCCTACGAGCGGGCGGCGGACTTCCGGGCCGACGACCTGCCGGCGCGCTTCGTGGCCAAGGCGAGCCACGGGTCGGGCTGGGTCCTCTTCTGCCGCGACCGGCAGAGCTTCGATGTGGCGGCGGCCCGGCGCCGCTTCGCCCGCTGGCTGGCCGAGGACTATTCCCTGCGCCGGGGCGAGACCAACTACCGCGGCATCCCGCCGCGGATCGTCGTGGAGCCCTTGATCGAGCACCTGGAGTCCTTCATCGAATACAAGTTCTTCTGCTTCCACGGGGCGCCGAAGTTCGTCTCGGTCATCTCCTCGCGGATCAGGGGCGAACCGGTGCGCGGGATCTACGAGATGGACTGGCGCAAGGCGGACTACGGTTCCGAGGGCCTGAAGCTGGATCCGGCGACCCTGCCGGCGCCGCCGGAGTTCGCCCGGCTGAAGGCCATGGCGGAAAAGCTCGCGGAGGACTTCCTCCACGTCCGCGTCGACTTCATCGTCGCCGACGGCGATATCTACTTCTCCGAGCTGACCTTCTACAACCTCGGCGGCTTCGTGCCGCTGGTCCCCGAGGCCATGAACGAGGTGGTCGGCGGCTACATGGACCTCGCCCGGGCGCCGGTCTATGCGGCGCGCGGCCGCGACGTCCTGAAGGCGCTGGCGGCCGCCGGCGCCGGCCCCACCGGATAGGGCGGACGACCCGCGGGCAGGGTGGCATTCGCCACTGCGGGGCGCCGCCGCCTTCGGGTAGCCTGGAAGGGCTTCATTTCCGGAAGAGGAGGTCGTCTCGCCTCGTAGGCCCGCGAAACCCCGGTGCGGCGGCGTGCGCAGGCGACCCGAAGGTGGCGTCATGACGAACAGGCTTGGACTCACCGCCGCGGTCTTCGCGCTGACCAGCTGTCTCGGCGTCGAGGCGCTGTCGGCGGACCAGGGCGCGCTCGTCGAGACGACGACCCGGGGGACGGTCGGCGTCCTGCTCGACGAGATTCCCCTGCCGATGCGCGACCGCGTGGCGAAGAGGATCGCGGCCAAGCCGCCGGCGTTCTGGGCGCAACGGGCGGCGGCGCAGCTGCGGCTGACGTCCTACCGGCTCGTCTACCGGGAGTTCTACCACGACGAGGGCCAGAAACAGCTCCCCTTGCCGCCCGAGCAGGTCTGGCAGATCGTGCCGCTCGGCGCGCCGCAACGGGACAAGGACTACGGCGGCCATGACGTGGTCAAGGTCGACTACGCCTTCAGCAGCACGCTGCTGACCGACGTCGATTCGCCGGGCGTCTCGGAGAAACGGCTGCAGGAAGTCGGCGGGTCCCACGTGGAGCCCTTCATCCTCCCGCTCGATCCCGAGATGCTGCTCCAGCGGACCGGCGTCGCCTGCATGGACGAGGACAGCTTCCCCTTCAACAGCCTGGACAGCGAAGAGGTCGATTCCTTCTACGACCGCGACTGCGAGGTCGAGGACGAGCTCGGCAACGAGGGGCAGTGCCACTACACGCGACAGGCCACCCAATCCTGCGTGAAGGCGATCGAGGCGCAGGTCGGGCGGGTCGACCTCGAGATGACCTACCGGCGGCTGGCCTGGGACAAGGCCCATGCCGACAGGGTGCGCGTGGGGCCGGTGACCGGCGAGCAGCCGGACCTCAAGGTCTACCAGCCCGACTTCCGCCCGAGCCGGATCACCTACCGCTACATCCACGCCGACGGCTGCGAGGTCGACGAGCAGTGTGTCGGCGGCACCGGCTGGCGGCGCCTCCTGCAGTTCGCGACCTCCGACGAGAACGTCGGCGAGAAGCCGCTTTCGATCGGCAGCGTCGACTACTTCGTCAGCGGCGAGGGTGCGGAACTCGACGAGCACAACCTCTTCGAGCACAGCGCCTGCCACAACCACTTCCACTTCCAGTACTACGGGACCTTCCGCTGGGAGGGCGACCAGAGCTTCACGAGGAAGCACGGCTTCTGCCTGCAGAGCACGGCGCGGGTCGCCAACCGCGAGACCAGTCCGCTGCACAACGACTTCGCGGGCTGCGACCGGCAGGGCGTCGCCGCCGGCTGGGTCGACCAGTACAAGGCCGGCCTCCCCTGCCAGTGGCTCGACATCACGGATCTGGCGCCGGGACCCGGCCTGCGCGGCTTCCAGTCCAATCCCCAAGGCTATCTCTGCGAGGGCACCTTCGTGGACGCGAAGGGGCAGCCGATCTCGGACGGCGAACCCGTGGTCTGGGCGGACACCGGACGGACCGCCGCGAACGGCGAGGCCGTGGAGGCCCCGCTCTGCGCGCTCGCCCCGGACTGGAACGCCAACAACACCTTCGAGGTGGAGGAGACCATACCGCCGCACGGCCAGGGCCTGATCACCACTGACTGTTCCCGCGGCCAGATCGGCGGGCTCCGGAACTGCGGCTTCCGTCTGGAGCAGGCACGCAATACCTGCGAGCCGGGGGCTTCGGTCACCTTGTTCTGCAGCGTCGCCCCCCAGGCCGAGCCGCAGGTGGTGCGCGTCTGCGAGTACAGCCACGCCCTGGGCACGGCCATACCCTGCCGCTACGAGGACACCTGGGTCCCGCTCTCGCCGGGCGTCAGCGACCAGCCCTATACGCTCGCGACCGCCGTGGTCACGAGCGCGCCGACCGAGGTCAGCTTCACCTGCCCCGCCGCGCGCAGGGCCGGGACCGAAGAGCCGGGCGGCGCCTATTCGCTCTATGCCGGTGCCGTGTTCCCGGACGACGGCCACCAGGGTGTCACCTGCCAATAGGATCGCCTCGCCTCGCCCGCCGAGCATCACCGGGCCGGCCAATACGTCCGGCGCCGCTGCGCCCTACTGCTCCGGCTCGGTGGTGAAGAGGAGGGGATAGCCGGCGGCGCGCCCCGCCTGGGTGCCCTGGTCGGCCTTGGTCTCCGCGACCTCCCTGGTGAAGACGGCGACCACGCAGGCGCCGCGCTGGTGGGCGGTCATCATCACCACGTAGGCCCTGTCTTCGCCCATGCCGAAGACCGCCTTCAGGACCTTCACCACGAACTCCCGCGGCGTGTAGTCGTCGTTGACCAGCACGACCTTGTGTAGGCGCGGCCGCTCGGCCTTCGGCCGGGCCTTTCCGCGGGGCTTGGTAGCGGTGTCCTCCATCGGCGCCTGCGCCTCCCCGGCGCGCCCTCGACCGTCGAAGCATCCTCCCGAGACCTCTGACGCCGCCGGAGGTCGGTCGCCCGAGGTGCCGGGCGCTTTCCCGGCCAGGCCCTAGTTGGCCTTGCCGCCTTTGCGCTTCAGGCAGGCGCGCAGGGCCGCGGCGGTGGGCTCGCTGACGTAGTAGACGCCGTCGACGATAGTGATGCGGTCGTCGTCCCACTTGGTGGCGTCGAAGTCCCAGGCGATGAGCTGGGCCTTGCGCTCCGGGTCCTCGATCAGGCGGCGCAGCCGCCGGGTCACCACGCGCTGGAAGGCGGTGGTCGCGCGCAGGTCGGTCTCGCCGGTCAGGGCCAGGATCTCCTTCATCCGAACCCGGCCGTTCTTGCGGGCGAAGAGCGCCAAGCGTCGGCGGTGGTCCTCGGAGAGCCCGTGGACCAGGCGCTGGGCCTGCTCGACCGAAAGGTCGAGGGGCCGCCGCCAGTCCAGCTTGGCCGGCTTGCTGCGCCGCCGGTTGCGGCCGTAGACGCCGCCGTCGCCGGCGAAGCGCTCCAGGAGCTCGCGCTGGACCGCCGGTGACAGCTGCTTGAAGTCGCTTTCGTCGATCTGGATCTTCATCTCGTCCCCTGTCGTCGCTGGGGGCCCAGGCGTCCCGGGGTTTCGGGACGGCGGGCTTCGGGCGGCGTGTTGCCGCCGGACACGCCAGGGTTACCAGCCGTCAGTATGCGCGGAGGGCGCCCGCCGCTGTCAAGCGGGCAGCGCCTGGGCCGGGGCCTTCAAGCCTCGGCCTCCTCGAGGGCTGCTTCCACGGCCCGGCGCAGCCGCTCGGCGCTCGGCGTGGTCCAGGAGTAGAACCAGGCGGCCAGGCGGCCGTCCGGCGCAATGAGGTACTTGTGGAAGTTCCACTTGGGCGCCGCCAGGCCGCCGGCCTCGGCGCGGGCCCAGCGGTAGAAGGGATGGGCCTCGGGGCCGCGCACCGCGGTCTTGGCGGTAAGGGGGAAGTCGACGCCGAAGTCCTCGCTGCAGAAGGCCCGGATCTCGGCCTCCGTGCCCGGCTCCTGTCCGCCGAAGTCGTTGGAGGGCACGCCGAGCACGACCAGGCCGCGGTCGCGGTAGGCCTCCCAGAGTGCCTGCAGGCCGCGGTACTGCCCGGTGAAGCCGCAGCGCGACGCGGTGTTGACCACAAGCACCGCCTTGCCGGCGTAGCGGGCGAGCGGCAGGGGCTTGCCGTCGATCGAGGTGAAGCCGAAAGCATGCGCGCCGCCGTCCTCCGACTGCGCGTCCTGCGTCTCCTCCGTCGCCTCCTCGGCGATGATCGGCGTGTCCATGATCCCGCTTTCCCGACTAGAGAGTCTTGTACTTTTCCGTGGCCGCGACAAGGGCCCTGCGGATTCCCGGCTCCATGGCCGAATGCCCGGCGTCGGGGACCACGACGTAGTCCGCCTCGGGCCAGGCCCGGTGCAGGTCCTCGGCGGTGGCGATCGGGCAGACCACGTCGTAGCGACCCTGGATGATCACCGCGGGGATCCGGCGGATCCGCTCGATGTTGTCGAGCAGCGCGTTCTCGGGCAGGAAGATCCGGTTGACGAAGTAGTGCGCCTCGATCCGCGCCAGGCCCAGGGCCAGGCGGTCCTCGCCGAAGGCGGCGACGGTCTCGGGGCTGGGCAGCAGGGTCGAGCAGGCGCCCTCGTAGGTGCTCCAGGCCCGGGCCGCCGGCAGGTGGACCGCCGGGTCCGGGTCCATCAGGCGGCGGTGGT
This sequence comes from Kiloniellales bacterium, assembly GCA_030066685.1. Classification (NCBI taxonomy): domain Bacteria; kingdom Pseudomonadati; phylum Pseudomonadota; class Alphaproteobacteria; order Rhodospirillales; species Kiloniellales bacterium. The sequence goes on from JASJBF010000028.1 coordinate 51,092, forward strand.
AGGCGGCCAGGAGGTCGCCGCGCTCGGCCTCGGGCAGGAACTCGGCGAAGCGGCGCCAGTGCTCGGGGAAGAAGGTCCCCATGCCGCGGATGAACCAGTCGATTTCCTGCGGCCGGCAGAGGAAGATGCCGCGCAGGATCAGGGCCTTGATTCGCTCCGGATGGGCCTGGGCGTACGCCAGGGCCAGGGTGCTGCCCCAGGAGCCGCCGAAGACCAGCCAGCCCTCGATCCCCAGGCGTTCGCGGAGCCGCTCCAGGTCGGCGATCAGGTCCGGGGTGGTGTTGTCCCGGACCTCGCCCAGAGGGGTCGAGCGCCCGGCGCCGCGCTGGTCGTATACCACGATGCGGTAGTGCGCCGGGTCGAAGAAGCGGCGGTGGTCCGGGGCCGCGCCGGCGCCCGGCCCGCCGTGCAGGAAGACCACGGCCGGCCCGCTCGGATTGCCCAGGACCTCCCAGTACATGGCGTGGCCGCTGGTCAGCTCCAGCCGGCCGGTCTCGCTCGGCTCGATCGGCGGGTAGAGATCGCTGCGCAGGGTGGTGGTTCCGAACATTTCGACTTTCGCGACCCGGGAAAACGCGGCGACACTATAACCAAAGCGCGCGGCCGTGCACGCCTTCTTTAGAACCCTTCAAGGAACCGGCCCTTTGTCCCCGTCCCTGCGCCCTCTCGCCCTGATTTCCTTGTGTTTCCTGGTCCTGCTGGCCGGGTCCGCGGCGGCCGCGCCGGAGGCCCTCAGGCCCGAGTCCTGGCATGAGGTCACCGCGGTCGTCGACGGCGACACCCTGGTCCTGGAGGGCGGCCGCGAGGTGCGCCTGGTCGGCCTGCAGGCGCCCAAGCTGCCGCTCGGCCGGCGCGGCTTCCGGGCCTGGCCCCTGGCCGATGAGGCCAAGGCGGCGCTGGAGGAGATCGCGCTCGGCCGAAGGCTGGGCCTCGCCTTCACCGGCCGGCGCGAGGACCGTCACGGTCGCTGGCTCGCCCACCTCGAGCGCGCGGACGGGCTCTGGGTCCAGGGCATGCTCCTGGACCGCGGCCTGGCTCGGGTCTACAGCTTCGCCGACAACCGCGCCCTGGTCGCCGAGATGCTGGCCCGGGAGCGCGCCGCGCGGGCCGCCGGCCTGGGGATCTGGGCCCATCCCTTCTACGCCCTGCGGTCGGCCGGGTCGGCCGCCGCCGACGTCGGCAGCTTCCAGCTGGTCGAGGGCCGGGTGGTCGAGGCGGCCAAGGTCCGGGGCCGGGTCTACCTGAACTTCGGGGCCGACTGGAAGACCGACTTCACGATCTCGATCGCGCCTGCGGCCTGGAAGCTCTTCGCGGCCGAGGGCATCGCGCCGGAAGACTACCGCGGACGGCGCCTGAGGGTGCGCGGCTGGCTCAAGGCGCTGAACGGCCCGATGATCGCCGCCACCCATCCCGAGCAGATCGAGGTCCTCGCTGAGTAGGCCCTCTCTATCCGCGGGTCGCCAGGGGCGGATGTCACGGTTAAAATGCGGCGCGGCGGCGGGGAGGCGTCTATATCCTGGGCACGTAGAAGGGAAAGAGGGGCAGCGAAGACGATGCTTCGAGGCATAGGGAAGCTTTTTCTTTTCGGCACGGCGGTCCTGGTGCTGCCGCTGCTGGCCGCCTGCGAAACGGCGCCGGCGACCGGACGGCAAATCTTCACCGCCGGCATGGGGCCCGAGGACGAGCAGCGGCTCGGACTCCAGGAGCACCCCAAGATCCTGCAGGAGTTCGGCGGCGACTACCGGGAGGACCCCGAGCTCACGGCCTACGTCACCAGCATCGGCAACCTGCTGGCCAAGACTTCGGAGCTGCCCAACCTCCAGTTTACCTTCACCGTCCTGGACACCCCGATCGTCAATGCCTTCGCGCTGCCCGGGGGTTACATCTACATCACCCGCGGCCTGCTGGCCCTGGCCGAGAACGAGGCCGAGGTCGCCGGCGTTCTGGCGCACGAGATCGGGCATGTGACCGCGCGCCACTCCGCAGAGCGCTACGGCAACACCGTGGCCGCGGGGGTCGCGACCACCCTGCTGAGCGTGCTGGTCGGCGGCCCGGCGGCGCAGGCCGCCGGCGGGGCCGCGGGGCTGGCCCTGCAGAGCTACTCCCGGGACCAGGAGTTCGAGGCCGACATGCTCGGGGTCCGCTACCTCTCGCGGGCCGGCTACGACCCCGGTGGCATGTCGAGCTTCCTCGAGAAGCTTCAGGCGCACAGCCGGCTGGAGGCGGAGCTGCGCGGCAAGCCCGGGGAGGCCGACAAGTTCGACATCATGCAGACCCACCCGCGCACCGCGGACCGGATCCAGAAGGCGGCCCAGGCGGCCGGCGCCAAGCCGGTCGCCAATCCCATCGTCGGGCGCGACATCTATCTCTCGAAGATCGACGGCCTCCTCTACGGCGACAACCCGTCGCAGGGGATCATCCGCAACAACAGCTTCAGCCATCCCGACCTGCGCCTGGCCTTCGAGGTGCCCGAGAGCTTCCGCATGATCAACAGCGCGGCCGCGGTGCTGGCCCTCGGGCCGCAGGACTCCCGGATCATCTTCGACGGGGATACGAACGAGAGACTGCTGACCCCGGCCCGCTATATGCGCGAGGTCTGGGCGGCCAACGCCAAGATCTCCAGGGTCGAGGAGCTGGAGATCAACGGCATGCCGGCCGCGACCTCGACCTCACAGGTGAACTCCCGCAGCGGGCGGCTCGACGTCCGCCTGGTCGCGATCGGCTACAACAGGGACACGATCTACCGCTTCCTCTTCGCGACGCCGCCCAGGGCGACCCAGAGCCTCTCGGTCGACCTGCGGCGCACGACCTACAGCTTCCGCAAGCTCAGCGCCGAAGAGGCGGCGGATATCAAGCCCAATCGCCTGCGCATCCATACCGTCAAGCGCGGCGACTCGGTCTCGGCCCTGGCCGCGCGGACGCCCTTCGACGACCTGCCCGAGAAGCGCTTCCTGACCCTGAACGGCCTGGCGCCCGGGGCCGGACTCAAGGCCGGAGAGAAGGTCAAGCTGGTCGTTCAATAGCGCCGGTTCGGCGCCGGGCGACCGCGAAGCTCGCTCGGCCCGCGCGGACCTCTTCCAGCAGGCGGTCGACCTCGACGCGCAGGGTCGAGGACTGCTCGGCCGGCGCCTCCGGTCAGGCCTCGAGCAAGTCGTCGACCTCGCCGTCCGGCCGCAGGCAGGCCGCCATCAGCGGTCCGCCGAAGCCCGAGCCGCCGTCCAGGGTGGCGCTGTGATCCGACAGCTTAAGCCCGGGGTGCTGGCGGTCGAACCCGCGCACCACCCGGCGGAAGCCATAGTAGGGCTCGCTCATCTCGGCGAAGCCCTGGTTGCTCCACCAGAAGCTGTCCTTCTGCGCCTCCAGCGGCCGGCTGGGATCGAGGCCGGCGTTGACGAAGAGCAGGCTGCGGTCGTCGGTGAAGGCGGCGCGGCGCAGGCTGGTCAGGACCTCGAAGTGGCCCGGGCTGGCCTTCATCGCCTGGCGCAGCCTGCCGGTCCAGCGCGTCAGGTGGACCGCGCCGCTGGCCGCCGCGCGCAGGCCTTCCTCGGCATCGCCGCCGTAGGCCTCAAGGGTCGAGGCCAGGCCCTGGTCCAGCATCCAGGTCAGGACTCCGCGAGGATCGGCGGCGAACTGGAGCTGCAGCAGCTTCTGCCACATCTCTTCCTGGCGGCCGCGCAGGATGGCGATGTCGCAGGCGAAGAGCCCCGGCTGCGCCATGACCGCGGTCCGGAACGCCAGGAGGGCGTCGATCGCCTCACGGACCGCCGGCCCCCGGCCCATGATGTTGCCCAGGTAGACCAGCCGGTCGCCCGGCTGGAAGCGTTCCCGGATCGCCGCCTGCAGCCGTTTCAGGCGCTCCGCCTCGCCATGCACCGAAGCGATCGCCCAGACCCGCGAGGCGCGCCGCAGGACGGCGAACTTCTGGCTCTTGAAGCTGGACACAGGACCCCGTCGTGGCTCGCCGTTCTCCCAGCGCCCGCCGGGCGCGCTCCGGTCTTGCGCCGCGGGCGCAAGCTCTCCCCCGCGGGCCGAGGATGTCCCGCCGCTGGGTGAAATACAAGCCGCGTCTGGGGTAGGCCCAAGGCCGCGTGCGGGTGGGTCAGGCGGGGCTCAACGGGGGGTTGAGCGGGGGGCTGTACGGGCCGCACGGCGGCTCAGAAGAAGAGGTCGTGCGAAAGCCAGTCCCAGGCCATGCTCATGACCTCGACCAGCGAGCCGGAGTTCTCGTCGATCTTGCTGTTCGCCCAGTCGAGCAGGCGCTCCTGGACCAGCAGAGCCGGGATCAGCAGCAGCCAGAGCCAGCGCTTGTCGATGTTGTCGTAGCTCCACTTGATGTGGTGGAACTTGACGTAGACGGTCAGATAGAAGGCCAGGCCAGCCATGGCTCCGGGGATCGCCACCCTCAGCACCAGGAGCCGCAGGTCCTGAAGGTGCAGGGCGGGAAACTCCCCCGACTTCATCGAGGCGAAGACGACGATCCAGAGCATGGCGCTCGCCGCGCCGGCCAGCACATAGCCCAGGGTCGTCTCCCAGGCCAGGCGCCGATAGGCGATGAAGATCGGCAGCCCGAAAATCAGGATTGCCGGGATCGTGAAGAACAGGAACAGCAGGGCGAACTTGCCGATGTCGGCGATGCCGAGCAGGAAACCCTGGTCGGGGATGCTCTTGCTGGCCTCGATCAGGCCGTACATGGTGCCGGGCAGCAGGGCCGCCACCAGGAACCCGAAGAACAGGCGTGACCTGTCGATCAGACGCGGCAATCGGAGCTTCCTGGGCATAATCGCCTTGTTCGTCGGTGACTTCGCTTGGGGTTTTGCTTGGGACCTTGGCACCTGGATCGTATTCCGCGTCGGTAGCTGAACTGTTAATTACTTAACCCATTTCTGTCGCCGCCGGGCCGCCGGAATTCTGTGACTTCTGCTCCCAAGTCGAGACGTCCCAGATCCAGATCGGACCGCGCGGCCGGGGCCGCCGCGCCGAAACGGCAAACGGCCAGGGACGGGGCCCTGGCCGTTCGAGACGAACAAGCCCGAAGGCGTCAGGCGGCGCGCAACGCCTTCTCCAGCTTGGCCTGGGCCGAGGCCTCGTCGATGTGCTCCAAGGCGCCGAGCTCCCGGGCCAGGCGCTCCAAGGCGGCCTGGTACATCTGCCGCTCGCTGTAGGACTGGTCCGGCTGGTCGTCGCCGCGATGCAGGTCGCGCACCACTTCGGCGATCGAGACCGGGTCGCCGGAGTTGATCTTGGCCTCGTACTCCTGGGCGCGGCGGCTCCACATGGTCTTCTTGGCGCGGCTCCGGCCCTTCAAGGTCTGCAGCGCGCTGTCCATGACCTTGCGCGTCGACAGTTTGCGAAGTCCCGAGTTCTCGGCCTTTTCGACCGGGACCCTGAGGGTCATGCGGTCCTTCTCGAACTTGATCACGATCAGATCCAACGTAATCCCGGAGATCTCCTGCGTCTCGACCCCCAGCACCCGCCCGACGCCGTGGGTCGGGTAAACCACATGATCGCCGGCCGCGTAGTCGCTTTTCTTCGCCTTGGTCTTCGCTGTCATTCAGTCTATCTCCAACTGCGTCCCACACCCGTCGGGTCAATCGGGCCGTCACGCCGGACCGTGGCTTGGGCGGACGCCGCCACAGCCGCACAGAGTGCCCGCGTTGACCTCTTCCGCGAATGGATATCGCGCAAAGAGGGCGCTTGCGCGCCCCCTCCTAACCCCCATTGTCTCGACAGAGCCGCCCACTCGGCGTTCCACTTTAACCGCGGGTTACCTATACACGAATTTTACCTGAAAGACAACGCTGCAGTGCAGCATGAGCCCGCTCCGGCCCTGCCGTCGGGCCGTCGGATTCAGCACGATTCCGCCGAAAAGGCGCCACTCAGCTGCCCTGCCCAGGGTTGGTGCTGAAGTACTTCTCGAACTTACCTTCCTGGTCCTTAAAGGTGTCGGCATCGCTGGGGGAGTCGCCCTTGCGGGTAATATTCGGCCAGGACTCGCTGTATTGCCGGTTCAGGTCCAGCCACTTCTCGGCCGTGGGATCGGTATCCGGCAGAATCGCCTCGGGCGGGCACTCGGGCTCGCAGACGCCGCAATCGATGCACTCGTCCGGGTGGATGACCAGCATGTTCTCGCCTTCGTAAAAGCAGTCGACCGGGCAGACTTCGACGCAATCCATGTATTTGCATCGAATGCAGGCTTCGGTGACGACATAGGTCATAGTGCGCTAACTCCCCTTATTCGGAAGGTGTTTCGGGCTCGGATCCCGCCGCGCTGCGGTCGAAGGCGCGTTTTCGGGCGGCGCCGCTGTCGCGGTCCGAGACGTAGATCAGGCCGGCGATGCGGCGCATCAGGCTGGCTTCGAAGTCGTGCAGCTCGCCGTCGGCATAGGCGACCTCCCACAGCATCTCGATCAACTCGACCCGGTCCTCATAGGCGAACTCGTCCTTCACCACCCGGGTGAAGCCGTAGAGCTGCGGCGTCTCGCGGACCTTCGCCTCTGCGGTCTCGATCAGCGTCTCGGCCTTGGCCGGCCCGAGTTCGAAGCGCCGCGCCAGGAGCTGCGCGATCTTGCCGCGCTCGACCGGGTCGAAGTTCCCGTCCATCAGGGCCGCCTCGACCAAGAGCGCCGCGGCCGCGACCTCGAGCGCGCCCAGGTCTTCCGCCGCGCCCTCGGGAAGCGCCGAGCTGGTCTCCGAAAGCAAGGCCTTGATACGGGCGAACATGCGCTTGCCTATCATGCGGGCCCGGCCCGCTCAACCCTGCCTAAATTGCGGGATTGCAGGGGCTTGCCGCCCGCTTTCCCCTTGGTCATGCTGGCCGCCATGGCGACGACGGAAAGCCCTGCGGGCGGTGGATCGGCCGAGCGGCGCCACGCGCCGGCGACCGAAAGGAACCGCGGGCCGATCCTCGAGGTCCTGCGCGGCGTGCTGCCGGCCGAGGGCCGGGTGCTCGAGGTCGCCAGCGGTACCGGTGAGCACGCCGCCTACTTCGCGCCGCGCCTGGCGCCGCGGCTCTGGCAGCCCAGCGATCCAGATCCGGAGCTGCGCCGCAGCATCGCCGCCCATGCCCGGCAGGCCGCCTGCCCGAACCTGGAGCCGCCTCTGGCGCTCGACGCCCGCGACCCGGACTGGCCCGTGACCGAGGCGGCCGCGGTGGTCTGCATCAACATGATCCACATCGCCCCCTGGGCCGCGGCCGAGGGCTTGGTCGCCGGCGCCGGCGGCCTGCTGGCGCCGGGCGGGCCGCTCTACCTCTACGGCCCCTTCAGGCGCGAGGGCCGGCACACGGCGCCCAGCAACGCCGCCTTCGACCGCAGCCTGCGGGCCCAGGACCCGGCCTGGGGGGTCCGCGACCTGGAGGCGGTGGCCCGGTTGGCGGCGGCGGCCGGCTTCGGCCCGGCGGAGGCGATCGAGATGCCGGCCAACAACCTCTCGGTCGTGTTCCGGCGGGTCTGAGGAACCGCGCTCAGTCGCGATCCGTGAGGCGCCCCAGGGCGCGGCGTTCTTTCTTGGTCGGCCGGCCGCTGCCGGCCTCGCGCCGGGCGACCGGGGTGTCGCGGGGCAGCCGCGTCTCGGCGGTCGGCGGCCTGAGGTCCTCGTAGAGGCCCTGGGCCTCGGGCGCCGGGCCGCGCCGGCTGCCGAGGGCCAGGACCTTGACCACCCGGATGTGGCGGCCCTGCGGGAAGGTGAGGACGTCGCCGATCTTGACCTTCTGGTGCGCCTTGGCAACCAGGCTGCCGGAAAGGCGGAGCTGGCCGGAGGCGCAGACCTTGCTGGCCAGGGTCCTGGTCTTGAAGAAGCGCGCGTACCACAGCCACTTGTCCGCCCGGATCGAGGCCTCGGCCGCCCCGCTCGTTTGGCCGCTCACTTGGCCAGCCCCAGGTCGCGCAGCTTGGCAAAGGGCGAATGCGCCGGCGCCTTGGTGCGGCGCCGCTTCGCCGCCGCCTTGCCCTTGGTGCCGGCCTTGCCGTTGCGGGGCTCGAAGCGGCTGCCCTGGGCGTCGGTCTTCTCGTTGTAGCCGAGGCCGGTCAGCACGCTGCCCAGCTCGGCCTCGCCGGCCTCGATGATCCCGCAGAGCGCCGGGGTCGGGGCGAAGGCGCCCTGCCGGCTCAGCTTGCGTGCCTCGCGGGCCAGACGTTCCAGGGCATCGGCGCGGACCGCGAGCTTGCCGCCGTCGCGGCCCAGGCGCCGGAAGCCCATGGCCTGGCAGAGCTGGGGGTCGAGCCCGCCCCCGACGGCGAAGGACCTGGCCTTGGCCGGCGGCAGCGCGGGCAGCGGCCGGCCGGCGTGAATGCACCACAGCAGGCCGCGCAGCGGCGCCGTGCGGCCGCGCAGCAGGTCGGCGAGATAGACACCGGTCATGCCCAGGCGCACGCCGAGCTCGGCCAGGGCCTTGCGGTCCGCTTTGCCCAGGCTCTCGAGCTGGCCGCCGAAGGCGCCGCGCGGCAGGCAGCCCAGGGCCTCGGCGAGCTGGAAGGCGACGCCGCGGGCGGCCCCGGCCAGGCCGGCCCCGCGCAGGCGGTAGAGCGGCGCCAGCTTGCGCCGCAGCAGGGCCTGCAGCCAGGCGTCCAGGCGGCGGCGCAGGCGCTCGCGCTCCGGGCCGTCGAGGAAGTCGCTGGCGAGCGGCTGGATCGCCGGCTTCAGGACCTCCGGCCCCGGCGCCAGACGGGCGACGGCGGCGCCTTGCCACAGGATCTGGCCGTCCCTGGCCAGGGTGAAGACGCCGTCGGGCGAGGCCTCCAGGTCGCGCAGCCTGGCCGGGACCGCGCCGGCCAAGATCCGCCGGGCCGCTGCCAGCAGGGGCTTGGCGTCCTCGCCGGCGACCTCGGGGTCGAGCTCGAAGCGGAAGCCGGCCAGCCGGCCGACGTACTCGCCCTCGACCACCACCTCGCCGTTGCTGCGCAGGGCGCCGATCAGCTCGCCGCCCTCGGCCAGGCGGCGCACCAGGGCGGCGGCGCGGCGGTCGACGAAGCGCTGGGTCAGGCGGGCGTGCAGGGCGTCGGAGAGCTTGTCCTCCAGGGCGCGGGTGCGCTCCTGCCACTCGGCGCCGGCCTCCAGCCAGTCGGCCCGGTGGCTGATGTAGGTCCAGGTGCGAACGTGGGCGATGCGCGCCACCAGGGTGTCGATGTCGCCGTCGTCCCGGTCGATGCGGGCGATCTGGCGCGCCACCCAGTCGTCGGGCAGGCGGCCCTCGCCGTCGCGCAGGTGGCAGAAGACCTGGCCGAGCAGGCGGGCGTGCTGGTCCGAGAGGATCTTGCGGAAGTCGGGGATCTGGCAGACCTCCCACAGCAGACGCAGCGCCTCGGGGTTGCCGGCCCGCTCGCGGATCTGGGGGTCGTTCAGCAGTGCAGCCAGGGCCCTCTGGTCGTCCGGCTCGCGGACCCGCAGCAGGCAGGGATCGGGCGGGCGGCGGTCCAGGCTGCGCAGCAGCTGCGCCGGGGAGCGGAAGTCCAGCTCGCCGTTGCGCCAGTAGAGCCCGGTGATCGGGTCGAAGCGGTGGCTCTCGACCGCCTCGACCAGCTCCGGGTCCATCGGGCCCAGCTCGGCGGTGGTGCCGAAGGTGCCGTTGCTCATGTGGCGGCCGGCGCGGCCGGCGATCTGGGCGACCTCGGGCGGGCTCAGGCGGCGCGGATGGCGGCCGTCGAACTTGACCAGCTTGGTGAAGGCGACGTGGTCCAGGCTCAGGTTCAGGCCCATGCCGATGGCGTCGGTGGCGACCAGGTAGTCGACCTCGCCGGCCTCGAACATGCCGACCTGGGCGTTGCGGGTGCGCGGGCTGAGCGCGCCCAGGACCACGGCCGTGCCGCCGCGCTGGCGGCGGATCAGCTCGGCCAGCTCGTAGACCCCGGCGGCCGAGAAGGCGACCGCGGCCGAGCGCGGCGGCAGGCGGGTCACCTTGCGCGGCCCGGCGTAGCTGAGGGTCGAGAGGCGCGGCCGCGAGACGTGCTCGGCCTCGGGGACCAGGGTCCGAATCAAGCGGGCGATGGTGCCGGCGCCCAGGAACATGGTCTCCTGCAGGCCGCGCGCGTGGAGCAGCCGGTCGGTGAAGACGTGGCCGCGCTCCGGGTCGGCGGCGAGCTGGATCTCGTCGATGGCCAGGAAGTCCACCGGCCGGTCGACCGGCATGGACTCCACGGTGCAGAAGAAGTAGCGGGCGCCCGGCGGGACGATCTTTTCCTCGCCGGTGACCAGGGCGACCTGGCCCCGGCCCTTGGCCTTCAGCGCGCGGTCGTAGTTCTCCCGCGCCAGCAGGCGCAGCGGAAAGCCGATGATGCCCGTGGCGTGGCCGAGCATGCGCTCGATCGCCAGGTGCGTCTTGCCGGTGTTGGTGGGGCCGAGGACCGCGGTGATCCGGCCCCGGGAGCGCGCATTCATCCCCCAAGACTTGGCCGCAAAGCCCCGGCATTGCAAGCGGGGAGGGCGCGGCGCTGGACCATCACGGACGAAGCTGCGGGGCGGCGCCCGCGGCCGGCCTTAACCGATTGATAAGCAAAATAGGTGCTATCTTTCGGCCTAGAGCGACTCGGCCCGCGCCGGTCGCCCTTCTAAGCTTCGCAGCTTGGGGTCCGACCCATGTCTGTCCTTCCGGAACTTCTCAATCAGCGCGACGTCGAGCGACTCCAGACGGACCAGAGACCCGAGAGCCGGGTCGAGATCGCGACAAAGGTCGCCGTCGGCTTCAAGGGCGCAGCCCTTGGGGTCGAGGAGCGCCGCATCGCCGAGGACATCCTGCGCGGCCTCGTCAGGGACGCTGAGGTCCGGGTCCGCGAGGCGCTCGCGGCTCAGCTCAAGGACTGCCCGGACCTGCCGCGCGACGTGGCGCTGATCTTGGCGCAGGACGTCGAGTCCGTCGCTTTGCCGGTGCTGCGCTATTCCAAGGTGTTGACCGATGACGACCTGGTCGCAGTGCTAAGAAGCGGCGGCCCGGAGCATCAGGTCGCCATCGCGAGCCGCAACCCGGTCTCCGCCTTCCTGGCCGAAGCCGTCATCGACAGTGGCTACGAGGAGGCGGTCAATTGCCTCGTTGCCAACGAGGGCGCCGAGCTCGACTCCAGGCTGCTCGACCGGGTGCTCAAGGAGTACGGCCATTCCGAGACGATGCGTACGTCCCTCGCGCAACGTCCGCATTTGCCGACCGTCATTTCGGAACAGCTGATGGACATCGTGACCCGGCAGATCGTCGGCCAATTGGCCCAGAAGCATGCCTTGTCCTTGGGTGCCGTCTCCAGCTTCCTGCGCAAGGCCCGCGACCGGGCCACGGTCGCCTTGCTGCAGTCGGAGAACCTGACCGATGCCGAGCTCGAGGCCCAGGTGGCGGACCTCGACCTCCAGGGCCGACTGAGCACCTCGATCGCCTTCCGCGCCCTGTCGGTGGGTGATCTCCGCTTCTTCGAGATGGCCATGGCGCGGCTCGCCGGCATCCCGGTCGAGAACGCCCGCGCTCTGCTGAACGACGATGGCGATCTCGGGCTCGAATCGCTGCTCCGCACTGCCCTGCGGAAAGGTCGAATCGGATAGACCGATCTCCGCTCGAACCGACTCCCTCGAGCGAAGGCAGTGCCTTTCTTTCGGAAGGCTGGGACGATCTATCGGGGTCCGCCTCGACCTTGTCCCCGGCTACGGCCGCCGGTCCCATGCAAGCCCCTTCCAGGTATCCGTGGCCGATCCCACCGACTGCGGCGGAGAAAGGACTGCACCGGTTGAGACCTATCTCCGCTAAACTGACCGCTGCGAGAAGACCCGCGGCGCAGCTTCGCCGAAGCCACCGCAAGGCTGCGGGTCAGGGGGGAGCGATCATGGACTACTACGATCTCGGACGCTATGCGCGGGCGGTGACCACCTCCTCGCCGGAGGCCCAGCTCTGGTTCGATCGGGGCCTGATCTGGACCTATGCCTATAACCACGAAGAAGCGATCGTCTGCTTCCGGAAGGCGCTGCAGGCCGACCCGGACTGCGCCATGGCGCTCTGGGGCATCGCCTATGCGATCGGCCCCAACTACAACAAGCCCTGGGAGACCTTCGAGGCGGAGGAGAAGCCCGATGCCCTGGCCCAGGCGCGCGACGCGATCGCGCGGGCGAGCGAGCTCCTGGACCGGGCCACGCCGGCGGAGCGGGCGCTGATCGAGGCCCTGCCCGCGCGCTATCCCGAGGACGCGGGGGTCGAGGACTTCGGGCCCTGGAACGACGCCTACGCCGACGCGATGCGCGCGGTGCACCGGGACCACCCGGACGACATCGACGTCTGCTGCCTCTTCGCGGAAGCGATCATGAACCGCACGCCTTGGCAGCTCTGGGACCTGCCCTCCGGGGCGCCGGCCGAGGGCGCCGACACCCTGGAGGCGATCGAGGTCCTGGAGACCGCCTTCGACCGCCTCGACGGCGCCTGGGAGCACCCCGGCCTGCTGCACATGTACATCCACCTGATGGAGATGTCGCCGCATCCCGAGCGCGCCCTGCGCCACGGCGACCGCCTGAGCACCCTGGTGCCCGACGCGGGCCACCTGCTGCACATGGGCACCCACATCGACGTGCTCTGCGGCGACTACATGAACGTCGTCTCCAGGAACCACACCGCGATCATCGCGGACCGCAAGTTCCTGCAGCGGGCCGGCGCCGAGAACTTCTACTCCGTCTACCGCTGCCACAACTATCACTTCAAGATCTACGGGGCGATGTTCCTCGGCCAGCCGCGGCCGGCCCTGGAGGCGGCCGAGGAGCTGATCGAGACCCTGCCCGAGGCCATGCTGCGGCCCCTGGCGGACTGGTTCGAGGCCTTCGTCCCGATGAAGCAGCACGTGCTGATCCGCTTCGGCCGCTGGCAGGACATCCTTGCCCAGGACCTGCCCGCCGACGCGGCGCTCTACTGCGTCACCACGGCCATGCTGCGCTACGCGCGTACGGTGGCGCTCGCCAACACCGGCGACATCGCCGGCGCGGAGGCCGAGCGGGAGCGGTTCTTCGCCGCCCGGGACCGGGTGCCGGAGAGCCGGATGCTCTTCAACAACACCTGCCGCGACATCCTGCAGGTGGCGGAGCAGATGCTGCTGGGCGAGCTCGCCTATCATAAGGGCGACCACGAGGTCGCCTTTGCGCACCTGCGCCGCGCCGTCGCGCTGGACGACGGCCTGCCCTACGACGAGCCCTGGGGCTGGATGCAGCCGGCCCGCCACGCTCTGGGCGCGCTGCTCCTGGAGCAGGAGCGCCACGAGGAGGCGGAGGCGGTCTACCGGGCCGACCTCGGCCTGGATTCGACCCTCAGCCGGGCCTGCCAGCATCCAGGCAACGTCTGGAGCCTGCACGGCCTGCACGAGTGCCTGACACGGCGCGGCGAGACGGTCGAGGCGGCGCTGGTCAAGCTGCAGCTCGACAAGGCGCTGGCCCGGGCCGAGGTGCCGATCCGGGCCTCCTGCTTCTGCCGCCGGCAGGCAGCGGCCTGAGTCGATACCGGCCGCGTTAAGGGGAAACCAAGGTCTTTGCCGTAGGGACGGGGGTGCCGCGACGGCGCGCCGACACAAGGCGACCCCTTTCCGGACGGAGACCATGCAGCAACTCGACGACACGACCTATCGGCAGATCACCGCCCACTGCGCGGCGGGCGACGTGCTGCTGGACGACGACAACCTCGAAGGCGCCATCGCCTGCTACGAGGACGCACTGGCCCTGGTGCCCGAGCCGAAGACCGACTGGGAGGCGGCGACCTGGATCTACACCGCCATCGGCGACTGCAGCTTCCATCTCGGCGCCTACGACGAGGCCCGGGAGGCGCTGCAGCAGGCGGTCGCCGCGCCGGACGGCCTGGGCAATCCTTTCGTCCACCTGCGCCTGGGGCAGGCGCAGTTCGAACTTGGCCAGCTCGACCGCTCGGCCGACGAGCTGGCCCGCGCCTACATGGGCGGCGGGCCCGAGATCTTCGACGACGAGGACCCCAAGTACTGGGACTTCATCCAGACCAGGCTGCGGCCGCCGGCCTAGCGCGTGAACTCAGAATCTGGGCCGGCGAAGCCGCCCGGATGAGTTTCCGGGTTTGCGGGGAATTCGGACCTTGCCTGGCGCGCGCCATGAAGAGCCGGAATGACCCACGACAGACTTAGGCTCAGCAATATCCAGCACATGAGGGCCATGGGCGCTGGTTGCCCGAAGGTGCTCATCCGGTGCTTACCTGGTCGGTCTGTTCAGCAATCGAGAACCAAAGAGCCCTTGACTCTTCATTGAGAATCAGGGGCTTGAATGGTTGCGAGGGCAGGAAACCACCGAGACCGACATCCGCTTTCTGCATCGATTTAACTGTGCAGGGGCATTGGGCCGCCGACAGCATCACAGCCCTTTTCCTGCCCGATGACCACGCCCTTGAGAACCTCACGCACAAAGGTCATGCCGCCGTCTCCGCGCGCCGCCAGATCGGAAACGGATCGGGCAAGTCAGGAAGGGTCGCGGGGCCTTGGGCGATATGTTCCGGCAGAAGCGCCGCGTCAAGCCGGGCCTTCAGCTGCGGCCAGTCGATGTCAGTGCCGATGAACACGAGCTCTTGCCGCCGGTCCCCCCAGGGTTCCTGCCAGTGGGCGGCCAGGTAGGCGCGTGCGGTCTCGTGGTCGGGCCAGCGTTCCTTGGGCACGGTCGCCCACCAGGTGCCGATGGGCTTCACCGAGGAGAGTGCGCCGGCAAGTGAGAACTCGGCCAGCCAGTCGGGCCGCGTGGCGATCCAGAAATGCCCCTTGGCGCGGATCACGCCGGGCATCTCGCTGTTCAGCACGGCCAGGATCTTTTCCGGCTCGAAGGGGCGCCGCGCCCGGTAGACGAAGGACGTGACCCCGTATTCCTCGGTCTCGGGCACATGATCGACGAAGCCATATAGCTCCTTGGCCCACAACGGGTGCTCGTGGGCCTTCTGGAAGTCGAAGAGCCTCGTATTCAGGATGGCGTCGGCGGGCGCGTCCGAAAAATTCGTCTCGATGATGCGGGCATCGGCGTTCAGGCTGCGGATGATCTTGCGTGCGGCGTCGACCTGATGCGGCTGCGCGTCGTCCACCTTGTTCAGGATCACCACGTCGGCGAACTCGA
Organism: Kiloniellales bacterium; assembly: GCA_030066685.1. Classification (NCBI taxonomy): domain Bacteria; kingdom Pseudomonadati; phylum Pseudomonadota; class Alphaproteobacteria; order Rhodospirillales; species Kiloniellales bacterium. The sequence continues at coordinate 66,146 of JASJBF010000028.1, forward strand.
TCTGGTCGGTGAGCAGATGGACGAGCGCGCGCTCGTCGTCGTCGCCCAGCGCCTCGCCGCGGTCGCGCAGGAAGTCGTGGCTCGAATAGTCCTTGAGCAGGTTCACGGCGTCGACGACCGTGACCATGGTGTCGAGCCGGGCGACGTCGGAGAGGCTCTCGCCCGCCTCGTCGCGGAACTCGAAGGTCGCCGCTACGGGAAGCGGCTCGGAGATGCCCGTCGACTCGATCAGCAGATAGTCGAAGCGCCCCTCAACTGCGAGGCGGCGCACCTCCGCTAGCAGATCGTCGCGCAGCGTGCAGCAGATGCAGCCGTTCGACATCTCCACCAGGGTCTCGTCGGTGCGGCTGAGCTCGGTGTCCGCGCGGACGAGATCGGCGTCGATGTTCACCTCGGACATGTCGTTGACGATCACCGCGACGCGACGGCCCTCGCGGTTGTTCAGCACGCGGTTCAGGAGCGTCGTCTTGCCGGCGCCGAGGAAACCGGAAAGGACGGTGACGGGAAGACGGGTATCTTGAGCATTCATGGCTTCATCCGCCTCCCTTACGAACTCAGCGCTTGCGCGAGGGTCGTCGCGTTATGGCGCATCATGTCGAGATAGCTGGGCGCCGGGCCGCCCGGCCCTGAGAGCGCACCGGGGTAGAGCGTGCCGCCGATGGTGGCCCCGGTCTCGTTCGCGATCTGCTCTAAAAGGCGGGAGTCGGTGATGTTCTCGACGAAGACGGCCGAGATGCTCTCGTCTCGCATCTGCTCAATCAGGCGGGCGACATCTTGCGCCGAGGCCTCGGACTCGGTGCTCAGCCCCTGAGGCGCCAGGAAGGTCAGCCCGTAGTCGCGGCCGAAATATTGAAACGCGTCGTGCGAGGTAACGACGGTACGACGGCCGGTCGGCAGGCTTGCCACGATCTCGCGGATCTCAGCGTCGAGCGCCTTGATCTCCGCCACATAGGCCTTGCGGTTCTGGTAGAAGGTCCCGGCATTCTCCGGGTCGGCCTTGGCGAGCGCGGCGGTGATGTTGTCGACATAAATCACCGCGTTTGTGAGGCTTTGCCAGGCATGCGGGTCGAAGGCGCCGTGGTCATGGTGATCATGAGCGCCAGCTTCTTCGTGCTCCCCGTGGTCGTGATTGCGACCCTCTTCGGCGGCGTGCTGCTCGTGGTCGTGGTCGTGATCGCGACTCTCTTCTGCGGCGTGCTGCTCGTGATCGTGATCGCGGCCCTCTTCGGCGGCGTGCTCTTCCCGATCGTGGTCGTCCTCATAGGCGATCAGCTCGACCCCATCGGTCGCCACGACGCGGAGACCGCGGAAATCGGAAGCGTCGATCAGCCTGTCCAGCCAGCCTTCGAACTCCAGCCCGTTGACGACGAGGATCTCCGCCTCGCTCACGGCTCGCGCGGCGGCCGGGGTCGGCTGGTAGACATGGGTGTCGCCGTTAGGACCGACGAGCGTTGTAACGACGACCTGCTCGCCGCCGATGCGCTCCACCATGTCGCCGAGGATCGAGAAGGTCGCGACCACGGGAATCGGACCGTCGGACTGCGCCGCCGCCGGAGCGGCCAGCGACAGAACGGCAAGCGCAATGGCGGACGTCAGGAGGGTTCTACGGTTAGGCATGGAAAGATCCTCTCAGGCTTGGAGGTGGCGGCGGAGGAAGGCCCGCGCGGCAAGGCCGCCCACCGGCCCGAGCAGCAGCGACAGGCCGTAGGCGAAACCCGCCACAAGGATGATCGCCGGCCCGGACGGCAGGCTGAAATGGTAGGAGAGCAACAGGCCGATGAGGCTCGAGACCATTGCGAAGGCGACCGCGGACACGACCAGCCCCCCGATGCTGGCGGCCCAGAACCGCGCGGCGGCGGCAGGCAGGATCATGATGCCGACTGCCATCAGCGTTCCGAGCGCATGGAAGCCGCCCACGAGGTTCAGCACGACAAGCGCAAGGAAGGTGAAATGCGTCACGGCGCTCAGGCCGCTTACCGAGCGCAGGAACTGTGGGTCTGCGCATTCGAGAACCAGCGGCCGGAACAGCAGCGCAAGGGTCAGCACCGAGAGGCTGGCGATAGAGCACAAGAGGATCAGCGCATCGTCGTCGAGCGCGAGCACGGTGCCGAAGAGCACGTGCATGAGGTCGACATTGCTGCCTCGGGTGGAGACGATCAGCACGCCGACGGCCAGCGAGATCAGGTAGAAGGCGGCCAGGCTCGCGTCCTCGCGAAGCGCGGTGACGCGCGTGACGAAGCCCGACAGCAGCGCCACGGCCATGCCGGCGACCAGCCCGCCGATGGTCATGGCGCCCAGCGAGAGGCCGGAGATCAGATACCCCACGGCCGCGCCCGGCAGGATCGCGTGAGCCATCGCGTCGCCTGTGAGGCTCATCCGGCGCAGCATCAGGAAGACCCCCACGGGGGTCGCGCCGACCGAGATGGCGATGCAGCCCATGAGCGCGCGCCGCATGAAACCGAAATCGGCGAAGGGCTGGACAAGGACCTCCCACATCACGCGGCACCCCGGCCACAGGTATGCGGAGGGCCGCCACAGGCCTCGCACATCCGGCGGGCGCGGAACTGGTTCTCGGCCGTCAGCACCTGCGCCGTGGGCCCATGGGCGACGAGTTCGCGCGCCAGCATCAGCGTCTCCGGGAAGTGGGCGCGCACCGTGTCGAAATCGTGCAGCACGGTCAGCACCGTGCGTCCCTCCCCGTGCCAGCGCCGCACCACGCCGATCAGGTCGGCCACGGTTCTGGCGTCGACCGCGGTGAAGGGTTCGTCCAGCAGGACGAGCCGTGCGTCCTGCAGCAGAAGCCGGGCGAAGAGCGTGCGCTGGACCTGCCCGCCCGACAGCGATCCGATCGGCCGCGTCTCGAACCCTTCGAGTCCGACCGCGGAAATCGCTTCTGCGACGCGCGCGCGGTGTCCAGGTCGCAGGCCGGCAAAGCCGCCAATCTCTCGCCAGAGCCCCATTGCCACGAGATCGACGACCGTGATCGGAAAGGACCGGTCAACGTCGGATTGCTGCGGCAGGTAGGCGACGTCATCCCGCGTCAGCGCGCCGAAGGCGATCCCTCCGCCGAGCGGCGGGAGCGTGCCGACCACCCCCTTCAAGAGCGTGGATTTGCCAGCCCCGTTGGGTCCGACGATGGCCGTCAGGCTGCCCTCGGCGATCTCGCCGCAGAGGCGATGCACGGCCGGAAGCCGGTCGTAGCCGAGGGTCAGGTCCTGAAACTTGAGGGCGTGGGTCACAGGCGCCCCGGCGTGGACGTCGCCCAGAAGAAGCTGGCCCAGAGCGCTGCAACGATCAGTGCCGCGCCGGCCAGCCGGGGCCCGGCGCCGAGCAGCAGCAGCAAGAGCGAAGAAGGGCTGCGCCGCGCCCTCATGCCAGCGCTCCCGGCCGAATGGTATCGGCCCCTGGGTCGGGAGAGCTGGGGTTTTTGCTCTGTGCCCGCGCCGTACCGAACCCTGCTTTGCCGCTTCCAAAGAACCCGGCCAGCACCGAGATCGGCGAACGCCGTGACGGTCCATCCAGATACCGGCTCTCCATGGGTGGGGCTCCTCGTTCCCGTTCAGCCTGAGCTCGCTTCAGCGCACCGCGCGCACATCCCCTCGACCTCAACCATGCGTCGTTTCACGGCAAACCCGAGGGCGGCCGCATCCTCGGCAAGCAGTCCTCCGATCCGGGGATCCTCGAGCTCAACCGATGCCCCGCAGCTGCTGCAGATGAAGAAAAGGCAATCCTGTCCGCGCTCCGGATGGGCACAGGGGACGTAGGCGTTCAGGCTTTCGATCTTGGAGACGAGGCCCTGCGCCATGAGGAACCCAAGCACCCGGTAAACGGTGGGCGGTCCGACCGGACGCGAATCCTCGAGCTTGAGCGCTTCGATCAGCTCGTAGGCACCCGTCGGCCGGGCATTCGCCCAGAGCAGTTCGAGGATATGCCGGCGGAGCTCTGTCATCCTTACGCCGCGCGCCTCGCAGATCGATACAGCCAGCGCAACACGTTCACGCGGTGAATGCTCGCCGCGGCAATTCGGATCGGTGCAGGGTCGGGGTCGGATCGGCGGTTCTGTCATCGCGCAGTCTGATCTTGCGTTAAATAATTGTAACGTTATAACGTAGCGTTCTACAACGCAAGAGAGATTGCCACCGGGGGCGGCCCGAAACTGACGAAAGGCTAGGATATGGACACTGCGGTTTTTGAGACCCCGCCCTCGACCTCATCACGCATCAAATCGGGCGCGCGCCATCGGCCGAGCCGGTCTGAGGCGGAGGCCGCCGTTCGCACGCTGATCGAATGGGCCGGAGACGATCCGGACCGGGAGGGGCTGAAGGAAACACCCGAGCGCGTCGTGCGTGCCTATGAGGAATTCTTCGCCGGATACGACGAAGACCCGGTGGCCTTGTTGGCCACCACCTTCGAGGAGACCGCCGCCTATGACGAGATGATCGTCCTGCGCGATATCCGCCTCGAATCCCACTGCGAGCATCACATCGTCCCCATCCTCGGAAGAGCGCACATCGGCTATCTGCCGACGGGGCGGGTCGTCGGTTTCTCCAAGCTCGCGCGCCTCGTCGAGGTCTTCGCCAAGCGGCTGCAGATCCAGGAAGCGCTGACGTCACAGATCGCGGACACGATCCAGGACTTGCTCAAGCCGCGTGGCGTCGGCGTCGTCATCGAGGCGGCGCACCAGTGCATGACCACACGCGGCATCCGCAAGCCGGGGGTCAGCGCGGTCACCAGCCGCATGCTCGGCTGCTTTCGCGACGACCCGACGACGCGTCGAGAATTTCTGTCGATGATCGGCAGCCAGAGGAACGCCCCGCATGAGACCTGAGCACGCCGACTCGACGGTTTCGGCCCCCTTTGTCGCCCGCACGACGGTCGAGCAAGTCGAAGAGGGCCTTGCCCTGGCACCCAAGTTCGATGCCGACGGGCTGATCCCCTGCGTGACGACCGACGCCGACGTCGGCGACGTTCTGATGCTCGGATACATGAACCGGGACGCGCTGCGGCGAACGATCGCGACCGGCGAGGCACACTACTGGAGCCGGAGCCGCCAGTGCCTCTGGCGCAAAGGCGCGACCAGCGGCCTCGTCCAGGAGGTTGTCGAAATGCGCATCGACGACGATCAGGACGCCGTCTGGCTGCGCGTCCGCGTCGCGGGGTCGGGCGCCAGCTGCCATGTCGGCTACCGTTCCTGCTTCTATCGGTCGGTGGAACTCCGCGGCCCACCAGAAGCGCCCACGCGCCTCGTGTTCGCTGAGACACAAAGGACCTTCGACCCGAAGGACGTCTACGGCGACGCGCCGAACCCAACCCAGCTTTGAAGGACGGCGATTTGCCCAAGCGAACAGAGGCACTGGATCCGCCCAGGTCCGCCAAGGGTGTTTTGGACTGGGAGACTGATACCTGTTCCGGCAAAACTACGCCGAAGGTATCCGCCATGAGGCCGTGGGATTCCGGTGAAGAAACCTGGCCCTCGAGCGCCGACCAGACCACCCCGCGTGACGCCAGGACATGGCCAAGTCCGCAGGCCATCAGCACTTCCTTTGCGGAGGGCGCGGGAATCGAGACATGCGAGGCGGCGGAAGGCCTTGGCGCCATCACCAGGCCCGACGTGGAGCTCGTGATCTGGCGGCGCTCGCTTCCCCTGTCCCTACAAACCTGGCTGGAGCGGCTCGATGTTACGCTTCTGCCAAACATACGCCTTCTTGTTCGACCCGAGGACCTTGTACGGGCGATGGAACCGCTGTTGAACGACTGTGGCTTGCCCAAAGGAAAGATGCGCGCCCTCCTGGTCCGGGACGTCGACAATCTCGTCTCTGCGTTCGCGCGAGTCGCCCGGACCGATCTCGTGGACGTGCGGCTGGAGAGCGTCGGTGGCGATGCCTGCTGGAGATTCCATCGGGACTGTGTCGCAGCACGCCTCCTGACGACCTACTATGGTCCGGCGACCGAGTGGGTCCGGCCGCGCCACGCCGAGGCGGCGCTCCGCACGCAGAAGCGTTTCAAAGGGCCGATCGAACACCTGAGGGCCCACCACGTGGCGATCTTCAAGGGAAGCTGCGCCGGGCCCGGAAGCGGAATCGTCCACCGTTCTCCGCCGATCGCGGGCACGGGCCGCAGACGATTGCTGCTCTGCCTCAACAAGCCATCGGCCGCATCTCCAGAGCCTTGGTCCAGAGGTTTGGACCGGCAGTGAATTTTCCGATCGTACAGAGACAGAGACCGTTGTCAGCCATGGCCAGCGATATCGTCGACGGGCTCGATGGTGAGGATAAAGCTGGTTCCGCCTGGTTTCTCCGGCGATGCCGGTCGATAGACCACGCCGGGCGGCTGACGATCCGGCCAGAGCAGACCTCGGAACAGGATCACGTCCCCCCGTGGCACGAAGGTGAGCCGGGTGGGCGGTCCGGTATCTTCACGGGCCCCGACTTGCAGGCCATGGCCTCGGTAGCAGCAGACCAACCGCGCGCGACCGAGCGGTCGGTCGAAAGGCGGAAGGGCTTCCTCCGCCTGTGCCTTCAGCCTGATCCGAAGCATGTTTCCCGGGGCCATCGCGGTCAGAAGTCGGGAGAGATGGGCCACGTCCGCAGCAAAGCGGTCTGGCTCAGCGCCTTGCGGGAGTCCGGCCGAAAGGGCCGCCGCGCACACGGCCTTTTCCACTTCCTCTATGGCGACGATGGTCTTAAGCACCGGCAGCCGGTCTGGCGCCAGCCGATCGAGCCAGATGCCCATTTGCTCAGAAAGGGTGCGCTGCCAGACCGCGAGCGCAATACCTTTCATGCCGAGAGTCTTCAGGACCCCCACATCGTCCGACCAATTGACCCCGGTCGCAGGACCCAGGACCGGCTCCCGAGAGAGATGCGGAACCGTCATGAGCCAAGCGCCTCTGGGATCGCGCCGACATTGTGGCGGAGCATGTCGAGATAGGTCGACGCGGGACCGCCCTTGGCCGAGAGCGCGTCGAAACAAAGCGTGCCGCCGATCACGGCATCGGTCTCACGGAGGATCTGCGCGAGCAGACGCGGATCAGGCCGGTGCCAAAGACCAGCGCGGGGCAGGCGAACTGCTTGCCCTCCTCGGAATTCGGATCGAGCGCCAGCATGGCACGGTCCTTCCTGTCGCACATCTTCTCGACCGGTCCCTTCACCTTGGCATAGCCGGGCGGCAGGTCGGTGTGGAAGGCGCCAATGAAAGCCTTCCGCAGCAGATCGTCCGAGGCTGTGTCGACGGTCGCAACTTGGGAGTCGAGGGGACGGTAAATGGATGGATCGGACACGGACTCAATTCCGACGCTGTCGATACATAATGTGTCACGTTATAACATTACAAAATTAGATGCAATTATCGTGCTTGCGAACAAGCTGTCTTCTGACGATTGATGGTTGCTTGTGACTATGCAGCTTTGTTGAGCGACCGCCTGTCTAAGATGGGCGCACCGGAGCAGCGTCGAATATTGTGCGAAGTGGTCCGCATTGAGCCGAGGCGGTGCGGACAGATTCCGGGCTCGTGTGGTGGATCCCAAGTTCGTCATGTCTAGGACCGGGTATCCCAAAGCTGCCGATGCGTACTCGGCGCCCAGTCAGCGTACTCGGCGCCCAGTCAATTGCGGTAGGAAGACGTGTTTGACCAAACTCTGATTGACAACACTTGAACAATGGTTTAATTGTTCAGTCATAAAGGATGTTGAGTTGTTTCCGGACCAGACTGCCCAACTTGCCGAGACCTTCGGGCTGCTGGCGGATCCGACCCGCCTGTCGATCGTGATGGTCTGCATGGAGCGCGAGATCCCCGCCGGCGACATCGCCGAGGAACTGGGCCTCTCCGCCTCGCTGGTCAGTCACCACCTTCGGCTGCTGCGGGCCGCGCGCATGCTGCGGGCGGAGCGGCGGGGCAAGCAGGTGTTCTACTCGATGGCCGATGCCTGCGTGCGCGACGTTCTCAAGATCATGATCGACCACCTTTTCGTCCACGAACATCACGGCTCCGACGAGCCGCAGGAAGGAGAAGACTAATGGTGACCGTGACACAGCAAAAGTGCGCCTGTGCCGATTGCGTTTGCATTGTCGACGTCAATAGCGCCGTGAAGAAGGGCGAGCGCAACTACTGCAGCGACGCCTGCGCCGAGGGGCACCCCAAGGGCGCTGGCTGCGAACACACGGGCTGCGTCTGCCACGGCTAACCAACAAATGAGCTGGCGGAGCCCCGGATAGGATGGGGTGGGCTCCGCCGCCGTCCCCGAGAGACTTCGAAGCTGGAGTATGGCCGTTCCTGGCTGTTTATCTCAATGTCGCAAGCAGCTTGAGAAGGTCTGAAGCTGGATGCTGGCCGGACATTCTCCGCGGCAGCTTTTCCGATTCAAATTCCTGAGTATACAGCCTAGCCTCTGGCGTTAGGCCTTCGCGGACTTCCCCTCCGGGATCAGTGGGACGAAGGCGACCGGCAGGATCGTGTGCTCGGCCACCTTGCCTTCCGCGTCCTTGGTGACGACCAGGAGGTCCTGCTGGGGGCCGAACCAGAGGGCGCGCAGGTCGAATTCCTGCAGGGCGTTGCTGCGCGGATGCCGCTCGACCGGGATCACCAGACGGCCGCCCGGCGCCAGCTGGCGAGTCAGGGCTGCGGGCACGCCGCCTTGGGCCGCGGCGGTGACCAGGATGGCGTCGTAGCGGCGCGGCGCCCCATCGTCGTCCGCTTCGGGCCAGCCCCGGGTGCCGTCGCCAGCGCGGACCCGGACATTGCGGTAACCCAGGTCGGCCAGGCGCTCGGCCGCCGCCGCGGCCAGGGCCGGGACCCGCTCGATGGAGTCGACCTCGGCGGCCAGCTCGGCGAGCACCGCGGCCTGGTAGCCGCAGCCGGTGCCGACCTCCAGGACCCGGTCGCCGGGGCCGATCCGCGCCAGGTCGGTCATGATCGCGACGATGTAGGGCTGCGAGATGGTCTGGCCCTCGCCGATCGGCAGCGGCCGGTTCTCGTAGGCGAAGGGCCGCTCCCAGGCCGGCACGAAGGCGTGGCGGGGCACCTTGCGCAGGGCCTCCAGCACCCGGGGGTCGAGCCGGTCCTTGCCGAGAAAGGCGGCGGTCGCCGCGACCTCGGCGACGATCTCGCCGACCATGGCCTCGCGGGCTTCCCCTTCGCGGGATTCCGTCTCCCGGTCGTCGCGGGGCTTTCCGGTCATGACCCAGACCCTCCCAATGACCTCCCTTAAGGGCTTGAAGGGTGCGGCACCTTGATACATATCAGCCCACAGATCCCTTTGCGTCCACCGATTTGCCCGGGTTTCCGCCGCGAAGCCACAGCGGAACGCCGGGCCCTTCAGCGGGAAAACGATGTCGGAACAGACACATGCCTTCCAAGCCGAGGTTAGCCGGCTGCTCGAGATCGTCGCCGGTGCCCTCTATTCCAACAGCGAGATCTTTCTGCGCGAGCTGGTCTCCAACGCTTCCGACGCCTGCGACCGGCTGCGCTACCTTGCTTTGACCGAGCCCGGCCTGACCGCCGAGGACCCGGACTTCGCGATCACCCTCAGCGTCGACAAGGAGGCCGGCGCCCTGGTCATCGCGGACAACGGCCTGGGCATGAGCCGCGACGAGCTGGTCGAGAACCTGGGCACCATCGCCCGCTCCGGCACCGCCGCCTTCCTGCAGCGGCTCGATGACAAGAGCGCCGACATCAACCAGATCGGCCAGTTCGGCGTTGGCTTCTATTCGGCCTTCATGGTCGCCGAGGCGGTCACCGTCGACACCCGGCGCGCCGGCGAGACCGCGGCCTGGCGCTGGCAGTCGGACGGCAAGGGGGACTTCACGGTCGGCGAGAGCGACGACGCGCCGGCCCGGGGCACCCGGATCACCCTGCAGCTCAAATCCGACCAGAAGGAATACCTGGAGCCGGAGCGCCTGCGCCGCATCGTCAAGACCTACTCCGATCACGTCGCGGTGCCGATCCGCCTGACCGGTGAGGCGGAGAACCTCAACACCGCCTCGGCGCTCTGGCGCCGGCCCAAGTCGGAGATCACCGAGGAGCAGTACGTGGAGTTCTACCACCACGTCGCCCACGCCTTCGACGAGCCCTGGCTCAGGGCCCACTTCAAGGCCGAGGGCGTGGTCGAGTACACCGGCCTGCTGTTCATTCCTTCGCAGCCGCCCTTCGACCTCTTCCAGCCGGAGCGCAAGCACGGCGTGAAGCTCTACGTGAAGCGAGTCTTCATCACCGACGACTGCGAAGAGCTCATCCCGCCCTACCTGCGCTTCCTCAGGGGCGTGGTCGACTCCGAGGACCTGCCGCTGAACATCAGCCGCGAGATGCTGCAGAACAACCCGCTGCTGGCGAAGATCCGCGGCGCCATCGTCAAGCGGGTCCTGGCTGACCTAAAGAAGCGGTCCGAGGCCGACGCCGAGGACTACGAGAGGTTCTGGTCCGCCTTCGGCGCGGTCCTGAAGGAGGGCCTCTACGAGGACGGCGGCCGGCGCGACGAGCTGCTGCCCCTGCTGCGGGTCCGCTCGACCCACCAGGAGGGGCTGAGCAGCCTGGACGACTACCTGTCCCGGATGAAGGAGGGCCAGGACGCGATCTACTTCATCACCGGCGACGACCTCGAGGCCCTGGCCCGCTCGCCGCAGCTCGAGGGCTTCCGCGCGCGCGGGGTCGAAGTGCTGCTGCTGACCGACCCGGTCGACGAGTTCTGGGTCCCGGCGCTGCAGAGCTACAAGGACAAGCCCTTCCGCTCGGCGACTCAGGGCGCGCTCGACCTGGACAAGGTTGCGGGCGAAGAGAAGAAGGCGGAGGCGGCGTCGGAGCCGGCGGCCGAGACGCCGGGCCTGGAGGCGATGATCGCCTTCCTGCGCCTGACCTTGAAGGATCAGGTCAAGGACGTCCGCGCCTCGGAGCGGCTGACCGAGAGCCCGGTCTGCCTGGTCGCCGACGAGGGCGACATGGACATGCACCTGGAGCGTCTGCTGCGCCAGCACCAGCAGATCTCGCAGAGCTTCAAGCGGATCCTCGAGATCAACCCGCGCCATCCCCTGATCGCCGCGCTCTCGGCACGGGTCGCGGCCAACGGCGCTGCGGCGGAGCTCGAGGAGGTCGGCCACCTGCTGCTCGACCAGGCCCTGATCATGGAAGGCGAAAACCTGCCCGATCCCGCCGCCTTCTCGCGCCGTCTCTCGGCCGCGGTCGCGCGCGGGCTGGCGCCGGATACGGCGGCAACTGCCGGGGAGAGCGAATCAAGCGGCGACGAGGCGGGCTAGACGGCCTTCGACTTCGGGTTCCCTGCCCTCACCCGCCAATCAGCTCCTCAACCCGCATCACGCCGGCACCGAGGACCTCCTTGGTCTCGCGGTGCTGGACGATCACCGCGCAGCCGGAGCGGCCGCGCGCCGCGGCGGCGTCCAGGGCCAGCGGGATGGTCAGGGCCTCGCCGCTCCAATAGCCGAGGTGCTGCAGCTCCCGGACCACGTTGAAGTCCTTCAGGGTCCGGCCCGAGTTCTCGCCCCGGCCGATCTCGGTCTCGTGCTCCTTGTCGTAGACCGCGAGCCAGACGTCGGCGCCGGCCCTTGGCGCCGGCCCGGCCGGGATCACGACCCGGCCGCCGTCGGTGCTTTCGAAGCTGACCTCGACGACCTTCTTACGGCCGCGCGCCTCAGCGATCTTGTCCTCGACCTCGCCGCGGCGGGAGCCGACGGCATGGTCGCGGCCGTCGATCACCATTTGCGGGGTGTAGACGTAGCGGCTGGCGAAGCTGCGCTGATAGGACTTCTGCCTCTGGGTGTAGGCGGGCTTGGCGAAGCGGTCCTTCCAGCCGATGTAGTCCCAGTAGTCGACGTGGAAGCCCAGCGCGATGACCCCCGGCCACATGGCGAGCTCGCCCAGGAAGGCGTCCGCCGGCGGGCAGGAGCTGCAGCCCTGGGAGGTGTAGAGCTCGACCACCACGGGCCCGCCAAGGTTCTCGCTGGCGGCGGCGACTTGGGGCCGGGGGGCGGATTCGGGTTGCCCCGCGGCCAGGCCGACCGCAAGGAGCGCCGCGCCGGCCAGGGCCAGGCCCAGGCGCGGCAGGGAGATGGCGGGAGTTTGCATGGCACGAAGGTAATCCGCCTGGGCCCTCAACTCGAAATCAACTTAGAGTGAGACCGGAACGTGGCGGATTGCCGCGGACCCGTGGGCAGGAGGGCGGGCGTGACGATCTACGTGATCCGGCATGGCGAGACGGTCTGGAACGGCGAGCGGCGCATCCAGGGCCAGGCGGATTCGCCACTCACCCCGCGCGGCCTCGACCAGGTGCGGGCCAACGCCGCGACCCTGGCCCGCGAGATCGAAGATCCCGGCCGCTTCACCCTGGTCGCCAGCCCCCTGGGCCGGGCCTGGCAGTCGGCGGTGATCGTCGCCGGCGGCCTGGGACTCGACCCGCGCGCCATCGCCTTCGACGAGCGCCTGAAGGAGCACGGCTTCGGCAGCCTGGAGGGGCGGACCATGGCGGAGATCGAGGCCGAGGACCCAGGTTTCTGGGCCCGGCGCGCGGCCGACCGCTGGGACTGGCAGGCGCCCGGAGGCGAGAGCTACGCCCTCCTCGACCGCCGGGTCGGCGCCTGGCTGGCCGAACAGCCGGCCGAGGCCGAGCTCATCGTCGTCTGCCACGGCATGGTCTCGCGGGTCCTGCGCGGCCGCTACGCCGGCCTGACCCGGGAGGAGACCATGAACCTCTCGGAAAGCCAGGACGAACTCTGGCGCCTCGACCGCGGCCGGATCGAGACCCTTGTAGCCGAGGGCTGAGCCAGGATAGTGCTCATTTCTACAAATCGGAGTTTCACCCCCTCCCAACCCGCGCGGCGCTGCGCGCGGGCCGAGGCGGGGGTGTAGCTCCGAAACCTGCAAAATCAGCGTTAGGCCGCCTGGCTCCGCAGGTTCCGCAGCACGTAGTGCAGGATGCCGCCGTGGCGGTAGTACTCGACCTCGTCGGCGGTATCGATGCGGCAGAGCAGGGTGATGTCCTCGCTCGAGCCGTCCGGGCGGTGGATCCTGCAGGCGACGTCCATGCGCGGGGTGATGCCGCCTTCGATGCCCGTGATGTCGACGGTCTCCTCGCCGGTCAGCTCCAGGGTCTCGCGGCTCTGGCCGTCCTTGAACTGCAGGGGCAGCACGCCCATGCCGACCAGGTTGGAGCGGTGGATGCGCTCGAAGCTCTCGACGATCACCGCCTTGATCCCGAGCAGGCGGGTGCCCTTGGCGGCCCAGTCGCGCGAGGAGCCGGTGCCGTACTCCTTGCCGCCGATGACCACCAGGGGCACGCCCTCTTCCTTGTAGCGCATGGCCGCGTCGTAGATCGCCAGCTGCTCGCCCGAGGGATGGTGCACGGTCACGCCGCCCTCGATGCCGGGGGTCATCTCGTTGCGGATGCGAATGTTGGCGAAGGTGCCGCGCATCATGACCTCGTGGTTGCCGCGGCGCGAGCCGTAGGAGTTGAACTCCAGCGGCCGGACCTGGTGCTCCAGCAAGTAGTCGCCGGCCGGGCTCTCCTTCTTGATCGCGCCCGCGGGCGAGATGTGGTCGGTGGTGATGGAGTCCGGCAGCTTGGCCAGGACCCGGGCGCCGGCGATGTCGGCCAGGGCGTCGGGCTCCGGCGTGATGTCCTCGAAGAAGGGCGGGAAGCGCACGTAGGTGCTGGCATCCTCCCAGTCGTAGGTCATGGAGGCCTTGGTCGAGATCTCCTGCCACTGCTCGGGGCCCTCGAAGACGTCGGCGTAGCGGCTCTCGAACATCTCGCGGGTGACGACCTTGTCGACCACCTCGCGGATCTCCTGGTTCGTCGGCCAGATGTCCTTCAGCAGGACCGGGTGGCCCTCGCCGTCGGTCCCGATGGGGTCGGTCATCAGGTCGAGCTTCATCGAGCCGGCCAGGGCATAGGCCACGACCAGCGGCGGCGAGGCCAGGTAGTTGGCCCGGGTGTGCGGATTGACCCGGCCTTCGAAGTTGCGGTTGCCCGAGAGCACGGCGCTGCAGACCAGGTCGCCCTGCTCGATGGCCTCGGCGATGGGCTCGGGCAGGGGCCCCGAGTTGCCGATGCAGGTGGTGCAGCCGTAGCCGACCAGGTCGAAGCCGAGGGCATCGAGGTCGGTCTGCAGGCCCGAGGCCTCGAGGTAGTCGGTCACCACCTGGGAGCCGGGCGCGAAGGAGGTCTTGACCCAGGGCTTGACCGTCAGGCCGCGAGCCCGCGCCTTCTGGGCCACCAAGCCGGCGGCGACCAGGACGCTGGGGTTCGAGGTGTTGGTGCAGCTCGTGATCGCGGCGATTACGACGTCGCCGTCGGAGAGCTGGTAGTTGGCGTCGCGGACCGGCACCGAGACGCTGCGCCCCGGCGTGCCGGTGAACTCCTTGAGGGCGTCCTCGGTGAAGGCCTGGGCGGCCTTGGACAGCAGGATCTTGTCCTGCGGCCGCTTGGGACCGGCGAGCGAGGGCTCGACCGTGCCCAGGTCGAGCTCCAGCGTGTCGGTGAAGACCGGGTCCGGGGTGTCGGCATCGCGCCACATGCCCTGGGCCTTGGCGTAGGCCTCGACCAGCGCGATGCGGTCCTCGTCGCGGCCGGTGAAGCGGAGGTAGCGCAGGGTCTCCTCGTCGACTGGGAAGAAGCCGCAGGTCGCGCCGTACTCCGGCGCCATGTTGGAGATGGTCGCCTGGTCGGCCAGGCTCAGGTGGTCGAGCCCGGGACCGTAGAACTCGACGAACTTGCCGACCACGCCCTTGGCGCGGAGCATCTGGGTCACGGTCAGGACCAGGTCGGTCGCGGTGGCGCCTTCCTTGAGCGCGCCGTTCAGCTTGAAGCCGACCACCTCGGGTATCAGCATGGTGACCGGCTGGCCCAGCATCGCGGCCTCGGCCTCGATGCCGCCGACGCCCCAGCCCAGGACCGCCAGGCCGTTGACCATGGTGGTGTGGCTGTCGGTGCCGACCAGGGTGTCGGGATAGGCGAGGGTCTTGCCGTTCTCATCCTTGGTCCAGACCACCTGGGCCAGGTACTCCAGGTTCACCTGGTGGCAGATGCCGGTGCCCGGCGGCACGACGCGGAAGTTGTCGAAGGCGGTCTGGCCCCAGCGCAGGAAGGCATAGCGCTCGCCGTTGCGCTCGAACTCCATCTCGACGTTCTTCTCGAAGGAGTCCTTGCCGCCGAAGTAGTCGACCATGACCGAGTGGTCGATCACCAGGTCGACCGGCGACAGCGGGTTGATCAGCCGCGGGTCGCCGCCCAGCTCCTCCATCGCGTTGCGCATCGAGGCCAGGTCGACCACCGCCGGCACCCCGGTGAAGTCCTGCATCAGGACTCGGGCCGGGCGGTAGGCGATCTCCCGGTTGGCCCGGCGCTCCTGGGTCCAGCCGGCCAGGGCCTTGATGTCCTCGACCGTGACCGAGCGGCCGTCCTCGTAGCGCAGCAGGTTCTCCAGCAAGACCTTCAAGGAGAAGGGCAGTCGGGACAGGTCGCCCAGGCCGGCCTCCTCGGCCGCCTTCAGGCTATAGTAGTCGTAGTCTTTCCCGCCGACGCTCAGCGTCTGGCGCGTCTTCAGGGTGTCGGTCCCGGCGGTCACGGCCCTGGTCCTCCCAGCTTCCGGTTGATCTCTCCTGCGGGCCTTCAAGCCGGCCGTCGGCGTGCCCTCGACTTCCCCCGGGTCGCGCGACCCGAAAGGGAGGCAATCGCTGGAGACGCCGTGCATGAGCCTTCGGCGGCCTGGGCCCTTTGCTGCGCCGCAAGATGGAGCAGACGGCGGCGTCTGTCCAGATGCCGCGGCCTGCCGGATCGCGATGCCACCCCGCGCCAGGCGGCAGGGTTCACGGCCGAATCCGGCCGATCCGGGTCACCTCAACCAGGCGCTGCGCGCCGACGGCCGTGGTCCGCCGGTGATGCAGGGCGATCGGCTGGCCGTCGCGCAGATCGATCAGGTAGCGTCCGGACTCGGTGACCCGGAAGCTCTCTGCCTCCGGCGGGTCGGACGCTCCCTCGTGCTGCTCGCCGCCGTTCCCGGCCAGCCGCTCCGTCAGGCGCGCGACCGCGGCGCCGATCTGCGCCTGGTCGTAGACGACGCGGACCTCGACCACGGCCTGCCGTTTGACCGCGTCGATCGAAGTCACGCCGCGCCGGGCCTCGGCGTCCATGACACGCCCGGCCGCGCGTGGGCCGAGATGCGGCGCGAAGGCTTCGAAGCGGCCGATCGCGAGACCGTGACCGCCGGCGGCGAAGAGGAGCGCGACCTCCTTCAGGACGCTGCGGCCCAGCTCTTCCTCGGGAAGGCTCGCCAGGGTGCCGAGGATGTCCCGCACGTTGGCTTCCACGTTGGCGCGCTCCACCGGAGAGATCACCCCGGCCTGGGTCAGGCGCCGCACCAGGCCCTGCAGCTCGCTCAGCATGCCGCGGAAGGCCTGGCGCACCTCGCGGGCGTTGACCAGACGCCGGGGCGCGCCGCTTGAATCGGCCTGGTAGACCAGGGGCACGCCGGTGATCAGCGCGGCGAGGCGGCTCAGCAGGCGGTCCAGGCCCGGCTTGGTCGAGCCCGGCGCGGTCGCCTCGGTCTCGGTAATCTCGAAGCGGTAAAGGTAGCCGGCCGGGTTCCGCTCCAGCGGGGTCAGCCGGGCGCGGCTCCGGACCTCCAGGATGCGCGCCAGTCCCCGGCCGTCGCTGCGCTGTCGGCTGCGGGTGATCTCGAAGTGACGCGCGACCCCGATTTCCGGCGCGAAGGGGATCTTCAGGCGATCGTCGGCCTCGGCGGCGGGAAGCCGGGCTGGCGCCAGCAGGAGGGCCGCAACGTAAAGCAATGTGTACAGGTAGGCCGGGCTTCCCACGCGTTTGCGTGTCTGTCTCATCGGATCCGCCGTCAGAAGCCTCGATATATTGAGCGCAGGCCGGCGGCCGCGCCTTTCGTTACTCGTGATAGCCTGGAAGATACGGGGTTTCGTTAAGGATCTGCCTAAGCCGCGCTCGGCGCCCGACAGTATTGCCCGGGATGCCGCCGAGGCGCGTGCCCATAACCACTTAGCCAGCGCGGGAATGCCGTTGCCTTGGCAGGGCGATTGCCTTACACAAGACCAGCCGGCAAAGACAACGAAACGCAACGAGAACCGGCCCAGGGAGGCGTCAACGATGGCAGCTTTGGCTGCGCCCGCTCTTATTGCGTCCGATCCGGGTTCGCGACCCTCGCTCCCTCGCGGGCGTCGCGTGGCCGTTGCCGTCGCGGAACTCGCGTGATGGCAGAGTCCCGCCCGGAGGCCAGCGTCCCGGCCGACCAGGACCAGGACACCTTTCCGAAGCTGCTGCTGAGGAACGCCCGCGACCGGGGCGCCCAGCCGGCGATGCGCGAGAAGGATCTCGGCATCTGGCAGGCCTGGACCTGGTCCGAGGTGGAGCGGGAGGTCCGGGCGCTGGCCTGCGGGCTGGCGGCCCTGGGCTTCCGGCGCGGCGACAAGATTGCGATCATCGGCGACAACCGGCCTCGGCTCTACTGGACCATGGTCGCGGCCCAGTGCCTGGGCGGCGTCCCTGTGCCGATGTACCAGGACGCGGTCGCCGAGGAGATGGCCTACGTCCTGGACCACGCCGAGGCCCGCTTCGCCCTCGCCGAGGACCAGGAGCAGGTCGACAAGCTGCTCGAGATCAGGGAGCGCTGTCCCCGCCTGGAGACCGTCGTCTACGACGATTCCCGGGGCCTGCGCCACTACAAGCAGGACTTCCTCTCGGCCTACGACGACGTCCTGGCGCAGGGCCGGGAGCACGACCGCGCAAACCCCGAGTTCCTCGCCGGCGAGGTCGGCAAGGGCCAGGGCGCGGACATCTCGATCATCCTCTACACCTCCGGCACCACCGGCCAGCCCAAGGGCGTCGTGCTGTCCTTCGAGAACGTGATCCGGACCGCGCAGAACGCCATCGACTTCGACCGCCTGTCGGACAAGGAGGAGATGCTGGCCTATTTGCCCATGGCCTGGGTCGGCGACCACATCTTTTCCTACGGCCAGAGCTACTGCGCCGGGTTCTGCGTCAGCTGCCCGGAGTCCAGCGCTACGGTCATGCACGACCTGAACGAGCTGGGCCCGACCTTCTTTTTCGCGCCGCCGCGGATCTTCGAGAACATCCTGACCACGGTGATGATCCGCATGGCCGATGCCGGCTGGATCAAGCGCAATATGTTCCACGCCTTCATGGCCGTGGCGCGGCGGGTCGGCACCCGGATCCTCGACCGCCAGCCGGTCTCCGCGGCCGATCGCCTGCTCTACGCCCTGGGCGAGGTCCTGGTCTACGGCCCCCTAAAGAACCGCCTGGGCCTCAGCCGGGTGCACGTCGCCTACACCGCGGGCGAGGCCATCGGCCCGGACATCTTCGACTTCTACCGCTCGCTGGGGATCAACCTGAAGCAGCTCTACGGCATGACCGAGGCCAGCGTCTTCGTGACCCTGCAGCCCGACGGCGAGATCCGGGCCGACACCGTTGGCCGGCCCGCGCCCGACGTGGAGATCAGGCTGGCGGAGGACGGCGAAGTCCTGTTCCGCTCGCCCGGGGTGTTCCAGGAGTACTTCAAGAACCCGGAGGCGACCGCCGAGGCCAAGACCCCGGAAGGCTGGGTCCACACCGGCGACGCCGGCCTCTTCACCGAGGAGGGGCACCTGCGGATCATCGACCGCGCGAAGGACGTCGGCCGGCTCAGCGGCGGCAGCCTCTTCGCGCCCAAGTACCTGGAGAACAAGCTCAAGTTCTTCCCTGAGGTGAAGGAGGTCGTGACCTTCGGCCACGAGCGCGACTACGTGACCGCCTTCATCAACATCGACCTGGAAGCGGTCGGCAGCTGGGCGGAACGCAACAACGTGCCCTACGCCAGCTACCAGGAGCTCGCCGCCAACGAGCAGGTCTACGAGACGATCAAGGTTCACGTCGAGCAGGTCAATCAGGACCTCGCCGCCGACCCGCAGTTGGCCGGGACCCAGATCCGACGCTTCCTGATCCTGCACAAGGAGCTCGACCCAGACGACGGCGAGCTGACCCGGACTCGCAAGGTGCGGCGCCGGATCATCGCCGACCGCTACGAGCCGCTGATCGACGCGCTCTACGGCGGCGCGGATCACGCCTTCATCGAGACCCAAGTGACCTTCGAGGACGGCCGCACCGGCAGGCTCTCGGCAGACCTGCGGATCGTGGAGGCGAAGACCTACCCGGCGATGAAGATGGCCAGCTGATGACGCCCGGATGGAGCCCCTGATGGAGCCAGCGACCGCGACCCTGGAAACGGAGAGCCAAGAGGCGCCGGCGCCCAAGCGGCTCGGCGAAGTCCTGCTGAGCGTCGACGACATCAGCCTCTCCTTCGGCGGCGTCAACGCGCTCGCGAACATCAGCTTCGAGATCCGCGAGCATGAGATCCTGGCGATCATCGGCCCCAACGGTGCCGGCAAGTCCTCGATGCTCAACGTGATCAACGGCTTCTACCAGCCGCAGAAGGGCAAGGTCTCCTTCAAGGGCACGACCTTCCGGCGCATGCGCCCGCACGTCGCGGCCAAGCTCGGCATCGCCCGGACCTTCCAGAACATCGCGCTGTTCAAGGGCATGAGCACCCTGGACAACCTGATGACCGGGCGGCTCCTGAAGATGAAGCGCAACCTCCTCTGGCAGGCGCTCTACTACGGGCCGGCCCAGAGGGAGGAGATCGCCCATCGCGAGGCGGTCGAGCGGATCATCGACTTCCTCGAGATCCAGGCGATCCGCAAGACCCCGGTGGGCCGCCTGCCCTACGGCCTGCAGAAGCGGGTCGAGCTGGGTCGGGCACTGGCCATGGAGCCGGACCTGCTGCTGCTCGACGAACCCATGGCCGGCATGAACGTCGAGGAGAAGGAGGACATGTGCCGCTTCATTCTCGACGTCAACGACGAGTTCGGCACCACCATCGCTTTGATCGAGCACGACATGGGTGTGGTGATGGACATCTCGGACCGGGTCGTGGTCCTCGACTACGGCCGCAAGCTGGCCGACGGCCCGCCGGACGAGGTGCGCGGCAACCCGGACGTCATCGACGCCTATCTTGGCGTCAGCCATTGACCCGGAGGCCCTGAGGTAAAGCCATGAACGCAGTCCTGGCCCGTCCGCTCACCCTGTGGCTGCTCGCGCTGCCGCTGATCATCGCCGTCATCGGCCTCGGCCTGCAGGGCCTGGCCGCGGTCAATTCCTCGGTCTTCTTCGCCTGGTCTTACTTCCTCGAGGTGCTGATCGCGGGCCTGCTGCAGGGCGTCATGTATGCCCTGGTGGCGCTCGGTTTCGTTCTGATCTTCAAGGCTTCCGGGATCTTCAACTTCGCCCAGGGCTCGCTGGTGCTCTTCGCGGCCCTGACCATGGTCGGCTTCATCGAGATGGGCCTGCATTGGACCCTGGCCTTCATGGTCACGGCCGGGGTCATGGTGCTGCTGGCGGTGGTGGTCGAGCGGGTGGTCCTGCGGCCCCTGGTCAACCAGCCGCACATCATCCTCTTCATGGCGACCATCGGGATCTTCTACTTCCTCGACGGCTTCGGCCAGACCCTCTGGGGCTCCGACGTCAAGGTGCTCGACATCGGCATCCCCAAGCAGCCGCTCTTCGTCCTTCAAGGCGTCTTCGAGGGCGGCATCCTGGTCAACGCCTTCGACCTGGTCGCCGCCCTGGTCGGGGCGGTGCTGGTGGTCGGGCTGGCGGTCTTCTTCCACTACACCCGGATCGGCCGGGCCCTGCGGGCGGTCGCCGACGACCACCAGGCGGCGCTCTCGGTCGGCATCCCGCTCAAGACCATCTGGGCGATCGTCTGGTCGGTCGCCGGCATCGTGGCCCTGGTCGCCGGCATCATGTGGGGCAGCAAGGCCGGGGTGCAGTTCTCCCTGGCCCTGATCGCGCTCAAGGCCCTGCCGGTGCTGATCCTGGGCGGCTTCACCTCGATCCCCGGGGCGATCATCGGCGGGCTGATCATCGGTGCGGGCGAGCAGCTCGCAGAGGTCTTCATCGGGCCGCTCTTCGGCGGCGCGATCCAGGACTGGTTCGCCTACATGCTGGCGCTGGTCTTCCTGCTGTTCCGGCCCCAGGGCCTGTTCGGCGAAAAGATCATCGAGAGGGTCTAGTACCCACTTTCAGGATTGAGTGCATCGTATGACGAGCTTTCAAGACTTTCGGTTAGGAGCGTGGCCCGCCGTGATGCGGGGCATCACAAGGGCCGCGCAACGCGGTCCGAAAGTCTTGAAAGCTCGCCCGCAGGGTTGCCGAGGCGCCCGCCCGGCGTCGTCAGCGGCACTCACCAATGCGCGGGCATCGCTTTCGCACCGCTTCCTGGCCGGACAGACGCCTCGGCAATCAGACGACGCACCCAATCCTGAAAGTGGGTACTGAGCGATGCTCTACCGCGAGGCCGGCCAGTTCAAGACCAGCTACGGCCGCGACCAGGCGGTCTTCCCGATCCGCCAGGACCAGATCGGCATCGCCCTGCTGCTGGCGGTCGCGGTCCTCGGGGTCCCGGCGCTGGCCGGCGAGTACTGGCTGGAGACCATCTTCGTCCCCTTCCTGGTGTTCTCCCTGGCCGCCATCGGGCTCAACCTGCTGACAGGCTACTGCGGCCAGCTCAGCCTCGGCACCGGCGGATTCATGGCCTGCGGCGCCTTCTTCGCCTACAAGCTGACGACCGCCTTCCCCGAGCTGCACGTGCTGATCGTCTTCCTGCTGGCGGGCTTCGGCTCGGCCGCGGTCGGTGTGTTCTTCGGCATCCCCTCGCTCAGGATCAAGGGCTTCTATCTGGCCGTGGCGACCCTGGCCGCGCAGTTCTTCCTGGTCTGGATGTTCAACAAGTTCGACTGGTGGACCAACTACAGCCCTTCGGGCGTGATCTCGGCGCCGCCGCGCGAGGTCCTGCCCGGGATCTTCCTGACCGGCACCGAGGCGACGCCGATCACCAAGTACCTCTTCCTGCTGGGCCTGGTGGCGGTGCTGGCGCTGGTCGCCAAGAACCTGACCCGCAGCGCCATCGGCCGCTCCTGGATGGCGATCCGCGACATGGACATCGCCGCCGAGATCATCGGCATCCGGCCGCTCTGGGCCAAGCTCTCGGCCTTCGCGATCAGTTCCTTCTTCATCGGCATCGCCGGCGCGCTCTGGGCCTTCGTCTACACCGGCTCGGTCGAGGCCCTGGCCTTCCAGATCGACCGCTCCTTCCAGGTCCTCTTCATGGTCATCATCGGCGGCCTGGGCTCGATCCTCGGGTCCTTCCTGGGCGCCGCCTTCATCGTCCTGCTGCCGATCCTGCTGAACAACGTGCCGGCTGCGATCGGGCTGCAGATGTCGGTGGAGATGGTCTCACACCTGGAATTCATGATCTTCGGCGCCTTGATAATCTTCTTCCTGATCGTCGAGCCGCACGGCCTGGCCCGGCTCTGGCAGATCGGCAAGGAGAAGCTGCGCCTTTGGCCCTTCCCCTACTGACGGAAGGTCGACACCCTGCCCCCGATTGGCGGCCGTCGGAGGGCAGTGCTAGCTTGGATGGAATAAGCCGCCAGACAGAAAAGAGCTTTCGCGGAACAAGGGAGTTTATCGAGATGCAACTCAGGAAACTGGCTTTCGCTGCCGTCGGCGCGCTGGTGCTCGCCGGCACGGCGGTCACCCCGCCGGCCTCGGCGGCCGAGCAGTTCGTGCCGCTGCTGGTCTACCGGACCGGGCCCTACGCCCCCAACGGGATCCCGCTGGCCGACGGCTTCAACGACTACCTGCAGCTGGTCAACGAGCGCGACGGTGGGATCAACGGCGTCAAGCTGGCCTGGGAGGAGTGCGAGACCCAGTACAACAACGACCGCGGGGTCGAGTGCTACGAGCGCCTCAAGGCCAAAGGCGCGACCGGTTCCTCGGTGGTCAATCCCTACTCGACCGGCATCACCTATGCCCTGATCGAGCGGGCCACCGCGGACAACATCCCGGTCCTCTCGATGGGCTACGGGCGGGCCGACGCCTCCGACGGACGGGTCTTTCCCTACGTCTTCACCCTGCCGATCACCTACTGGGCCGGCGCCGACGTCATGGTGCAGTACGCGAACGAGCAGGAAGGCGGCAGCCTGAAGGGCAAGAAGATCGCCCTGGTCTACCACGACAGCGCCTACGGCAAGGAGCCGATCGCCACCCTGGAGCGCTTGGCCAAGGAGGAAGGCTTCCAGTTCCAGGCCTTCCCGGTCGCCCATCCGGGCCTGGAGCAGAAGGCGACCTGGCTGCAGATCGGCCGCCAGCTGCGCCCCGACTGGGTCTTCATGTGGGGCTGGGGCGTCATGAACTCGACCGCGATCAAGGAGGCCGCGGCGGTCGGCTATCCCATGGACCGCTTTATCGGGATCTGGTGGTCGGGGGCCGAGGCCGACGTCGTGCCGGCCGGTGACGCTGCCAAGGGCTACAAGTCGCTGAACATCACCGGGGTCGGCACCAACGCGCCGATCTTCGAGGACATCAAGAAGCTGCACGCCGACGGCAAGGGCCTGGCCGATCCGAAGCACATCGGCACGGTGCTCTACAATCGGGCGCTGGTGAACACCTTCTACTTCACCGAGGCGATCCGCACCGCCCAGACGAAGTTCGGCCAGAAGCCGCTGTCCGGCGAGGAGATCCAGTGGGGCTTCGAGAACCTCGACATCACCCAGGATACGATCGACAAGGCCGGGATGACCGGTCTGCTCTCGCCGGTGAAGCTGTCCTGCGCCGATCACGAGGGCGGCGGCGCCGCCGTGGTGCAGCAGTGGGACGGCGGCAAGTGGGCGGCCATCACCGACTTCATCTCGCCGCGCCGTGCGGCGCTGCGGCCGGCCTACGAAGCCTCGGCGGCGCAGTACGCCAAGGAGAAGGGCATCACGCCGCGCAACTGCAGCTAGGCAAGGGAAGGCGCGCCGCGGCCCCGTGACCGGGGGCCGCGGCCGCCGTCTCGGCCCGCCCAGAGCGGAGACCTCGCGCCATGACCCAACCCGCGGCCACCGCACTGCAGTCCGCCCCGGAGCCGGCGGCCGAATCGCCGTTGCTCTCGGTCAACAACATCGAGGTCATCTACGACCACGTCATCCTGGTCCTCAAGGGCGTCTCGCTGGAGGTGCCGGAAGGCGGCATCGTCGCGCTGCTCGGCGCCAACGGCGCCGGCAAGACCACGACCCTGAAGGCGATCTCCAACCTGCTGCGCGCCGAGCGCGGCGAGGTCACGAAGGGCTCGATCCTGCTCGGCGGGGACAAGGTCGACCGCCTGACCCCCAACGACCTGGTCCGGCGCGGCGTGGTCCAGGTCATGGAAGGCCGGCACTGCTTCGAGCACCTGACCGTCGAGGAGAACCTGCTGACCGGGGCCTATACCCGGCGCGACGGCCGGGCCGCGATCGACCGCGACCTGGAGATGGTCTACGGCTATTTCCCGCGCCTCAAGGAGCGGCGGGGCTCCCAGGCCGGCTACACCTCGGGCGGCGAGCAGCAGATGACCGCCATCGGCCGGGCCCTGATGAGCCGGCCCAAGATGATCCTGCTCGACGAGCCCTCGATGGGCCTGGCCCCGCAGCTGGTCGAGGAGATTTTCGAGATCGTCAAGCTGTTCAACGAGCGGGAGGGCGTCACCATCCTGCTCGCCGAGCAGAACACCAACGTCGCGCTGCGCTACGCCAAGTACGGCTACATCCTGGAGAACGGCCGGGTCGTCCTGGACGGCACCGCCGAGGCCTTGCAGGAGAACGAGGACGTCAAGGAGTTCTACCTCGGGCTCTCCGCCGGCGGCCGCAAGAGCTACCGCGACGTCAAGCACTACAAGCGGCGCAAGCGCTGGCTCGCCTGAGACCGGCCGTACCGCAGAGGCCGCCCCCGGAACGGCCGGCAAAGATCCCAAACTTGATCGATTGCAGGCCGCCGGACTTCGGGTAACCTGTCGTTATGAAGCTGTGGATTCGGACCTTGCTGGCCGCTGCCTTGGCCGCGGGACCAGCGGCAAGCGGTCTTGCTGCCGAGAGCCTCGCCGTGGGCAATTTCGTGAGCTTTTCCGACCACAGGTCGCTGGCTGGCAAGGCCTACGGCCAGGCCAAGATCGATGCCGTCGAGTACATCAATCGCAACGGCGGCGTCAACGGCAAGACCATCGACTTGCTGTCGGTCGACTACGGCTCCGAAGTGGCGCGGGCCAAGGCGGCCTACGCGAAGTGGAAGTCGCAGCACGCCGCCGTCGCCGTCCTGGGCTGGGTCGATGGCGACGCCGAGGCCCTGGTCGAGACCGTGGCCGCCGACCAGACTCCCTATTTTGCGGCCTCCTATGCGGCGGCCCTGACCGATCCCCTCGGCAAGGGGACCAAGACCGAACGACCGGCGCCCTACAGCTTTTTCTACGGGCCCTCCTCCTCGGACGCGCTGCGCGCGCTGGTCCAGTGGGCTGCCGAGGACTGGGCGGCCAAGGGCGCGCCGGGCGCGCCGCGCTATCTGCACATGGGCGACCCCCTGGCGAACGCCGGCGGTCCCAGGCAGGTCGGCGAGGCGCACGCGCGCGAACTGGGTTTCGTGGTCCTGCCGAGCATCTCCTATTCCCAGGAGCCGGACGATTTCCGGGTTCAGTGCATGGCGCTCGCGGCTTCCGGCGCCGACTACACCTTCCTGGCCAACGGCGCCAGCGCCAACGTCGCGCTTCTCAAGGCCTGCGCGGCGGTCGGCGTCGAGACCCAGTTCCTGGCCAACGTCTGGGGCTACGACGAGACGGTGATGCAGGCGGCCGGCGGAGCGGCGGACGGCGTCGTCTGGGTCATGGGCGCCGGCGCCTGGGGCGAAGCCGTGTCCGGCATGGACCTGGTGCGCGAGATTTCGAAGATGTCCGATCCTCGCCTCAAGAAGCACCGCACGGTGCACTACCTGCGCGGCATCTGCTCGGTCTTCGTGATGAAGGAGGCCATGGAAATGGCCGACCGGGAGGGCGGGATCACGGGCCCCAACATCAAGGCCGCCATGTATCGCCAGCCCGGCTGGGTGCCTCTGGGCCTTGAGGGCGTCTGCTTGCCGGCGACCTGGAGTGCGGAGGACCATCGCAGCGTCGTCGACATCCCGATCTATGTCGGGCGGGCCGGGGGCGCCGAGGGCGATCTCGCGGAGCTGGTCGCGGCCGGCGCGATCTCGATGGAACGGCTGGGCATCCAGAAGGTTCCGCGCAAGGCCGATTGGCTCGGCTGGTAGCGGCCCGGCGTCAGCGACACGTGGCGCCCTGCAGGGCCGGCGCGCGGTAGGGAGAACAGGGGTGGAGCATTTCGACGGACTGGAGACCCGCGAGCCGGAGCTGCGCGAGGCGGCGCTGATGGCGGCCCTGCCCGAGATCCTGGCGCAAGCCAAGGCCAAGGCGCCGGGCTTCGCGCGCATTCTGGAGGGAATCGATCCGGCGGCGGTCAAGAGCCGGGAAGCGCTGGCGCAGCTGCCCGTGACCCGGAAGTCGACCCTGATCGAGCTGCAGCGCAAGTCGCCGCCCCTGGGCGGCCTGGCCGCCCTGCCGCCAGGCGCCGCGGCCCAGCTCTACGCCTCGCCGGGGCCGATCTTCGAGCTGGAGGCGGCGCGCAGCGACTACTGGCGCGCGGCACGGTCCCTCTATGCCGCCGGCTTCCGCAAGGGCGACGTGGTCCACAACGCCTTCGGCTACCACCTCAGCCCCGGCGGCTGGATCCTGCACAGCGGCGCCCGGGCCCTGGGCTGCGCGGTGATTCCAGCCGGCGTCGGTAACACCGAACAGCAGGTGCAGGCAATCGAACAGCTGCGGCCGGACGGCTACACCGGCACGCCAGACTTCCTGAAGGTCCTGCTCGACAAGGCGGTGGAACTCGAGGCCGACGCCGGCAGCCTGACCAAGGCCCTGGTCGGCGGCGCCGCCTTGCCGCCCAGCCTGCGCCGGGAGCTTTGGGAACGCGGCGTTGCGGCGTTGCAGTGCTATGCCACGGCGGACCTTGGGCTGGTCGCCTACGAAAGCGCGGTCGGCGAGGTGGTCGGCGAAGGCATGATCCTGGACGAGGGGATCATCGTTGAGATCGTCCGCCCTGGCAGCGGCGAGCCGGTCGCCGAGGGCGAGGTCGGCGAGATCGTGGTGACCACCCTGACCCCGGAGTATCCGCTGGTCCGCTTCGGCACCGGCGACCTCTCGGCGGTGCTGCCGGGGCAGAGCGCCTGCGGCCGGACCAACACCCGGATCCGGGGCTGGATGGGCCGGGCCGACCAGACCACCAAGGTCAAGGGCCTCTTCGTCCATCCCGAGCAGGTGGCCGAGGTGCAGCGCCGCCATCCCGAGCTGCTGCGCGCCCGCCTGGAGGTCGAGCGGGACGGCCAGAACGACGTCATGACCCTGCGCTGCGAGGTCGAGACTGCCGGCGAAGGCCTGGCTGCCGCGGTCGAGAAGACCCTGGCCGAGGTCTGCAAGATGAAGGGCGAGGTGACGCTCTGCGCGCCCGGCGAACTGCCCAACGACGGCAAGGTCATCGCCGACCTGCGCAGCTACGACTGACGGCCGCTTCGGCGGCATTCCGGGCAGCGCCTGCCACAGAGATGAACGAAATCTTAATTCTGCCCCAATTGAGGCCCTTTCCAGACACAGTCGCCGCTTAAGTACATTCTCACGGAGACTTCCCCTCTCTGTCTGAGGCCTCCAGCCGGTCACTCGCGTGGCCGCAATGGCTGGAACGCCGCGGCCTTCGGCCCCGACCCCGAAGGCCGCGGCACCTCGACACGGCGGCGCCGCGGGTTGCCAAAGACTCCCAGATATCCCTATCCGATACAGAAGCGGCGCTGCCTTCTTTTTTTCTGCTCACAGTCCTCGGGTTTGGCCCGCCGCCGGTGATCTGCTATATCCCGGCCTTTCCAGGGCTTCTCTTGTGACACGACCATGAGTCCAGCCAGCCCTCCGGCGCATTCCGCCGAAGGCCCCAGCACCTGACGGACCCCCGAATGAGTCTCTTCGAGGGACGCGACCTCGTCTGCCTGCGCGGCGGCCGCGCGGTCTTCTCCGGCCTGTCCTTCGCGCTGCCGGCCGGCGGCGCGCTGCTGCTGACCGGCCCCAACGGCAGCGGCAAGTCGAGCCTGCTGAGGCTCCTGGCCGGCCTGCTCCGGCCGGCCGGCGGCGAGCTGCTCTGGGACGGCGCGCCGGTCCGGAAATCGCTCGAGGAGCACCGCGAGCGCGTCGCCTTCCTCGGCCACCTGGACGCGGTGAAGCCGGTCCTGACCCTGCGCGAGAACCTCGCCTTCTGGGCCGGGCTCGGCGGCGCCGCGGCGGAGCGTCTCGAAGCCGCGCTGGCCCGCTTCGCCCTCGAGGACCTGGCCGAGGTCCCGGTCCGCCTGCTCTCGGCCGGACAGAAGCGGCGCCTGGCCCTGGCCCGCCTGCTGCTGACCGAGGCGCCGCTCTGGCTTCTGGACGAGCCCACGGTCGGCCTCGACCGCGCCTCGGCCACGGCCCTGGCCGAGGCCATCGCCGTCCATCGCCAAGGGGGCGGCCGGGTCGTCGTCGCCACCCATCAGGTGCTGGAGCTGTCGGGGGCGCAGAACCTGTCCTTGGGCGACTACCCGGGCGAGGCCGTGCTGCTGGAGTACGTCTGGTGAGGCCCTGGCTGGTCCTGGTCGGCCGCGACCTGCGCCTGGCCCTGCGCCAGCAGGCCGACGCCGCGATGATCGTGCTCTTCTTCGTGCTGACCGCCGGGATCTTCCCCTTCGGCGTCGGCCCCGAGCCCAACCTGCTGGCGCGCATCGGGCCGGGGGTGATCTGGGTGACCGCGCTGCTGGCCATGCTGCTGTCCCTGGAGCGGGTCTTTCTGGTCGACTACGAGGACGGCAGCCTGGAGCTCCTGGTCCTGGGCCCCCTGCCCATGGAGCTGGTGGTCCTGGCCAAGGTCCTGGCCCACTGGCTGACCACCGGGCTGCCGCTGATCGTCGCGGCACCGGTCATCGCCCTGCTCTACAACCTGGATCCGGCGGCCCTGCCGGTGCTGCTGCTGGCCATGCTGCTGGGCACCCCGGTGCTGAGTCTGATCGGCGCCGTGGGCGCCGGGCTGATCCTGGGCGCGCGCCGCGGCGGCGTGCTGATCCCGCTCCTGGTGCTGCCGCTGACGATCCCGGTGCTGATCTTCGGCGTCGCCGCGGTCGACGCCGCGCTGGCAGAGCTGGGCGCGCGCCCCTACCTGCTGATTCTCGGCGCCATGCTGCTCGCCGCCCTGGCGCTGACGCCCTGGGCGGCCGCCGCAGCGCTGCGCCAGGCGGTGGAGTGAAAGCCCGGCATGACGTCTGGAGACAGAGCGTTGTTGTTCCTAGATAAAGGCCCATAATCAGGGAGGAACCTGGAAACGCCATGCATCGCTTCGCCAACCCCGCCCGCTTCACCCGGCTCGCCGACGCCGTCCTGCCCTGGAGCCTCCTGGCAACCGTCGGGCTGCTCGGCGCCGGGCTCTATCTCGGCCTTTTCGCCTCGCCGGCCGACTACCAGCAGGGCGAGACCGTGCGCATCATGTACGTCCACGTCCCGGCCGCCTGGATGGCGCTCTTCGTCTACACCGTGATTGCCGGGGCCAGCGCGACCGCGCTGATCTGGCGCCATCCCCTGGCGCACATCGCCGCCCGCGCCGCCGCACCCCTGGGCGCTGGCTTCACCTTCCTGGCCCTGGCCACCGGCTCGCTCTGGGGCAAGCCGATGTGGGGCACCTGGTGGGTCTGGGACGCGCGCCTGACCTCGGTGCTGATCTTGTTCTTCCTCTACCTCGGCTACATGGCGCTTTCGAATGCCTTCGAGGACGCGGCCCGGGGCCAGCGGGCGGCGGCGATCCTGGCCCTGGTCGGCTTCGTCAACGTGCCGATCATCAAGTTCTCGGTCGACTGGTGGAACACCCTGCATCAGCCGGCCAGCGTGACCCGGCTGGACGCGCCGGCGATCGATCCGGCGATGCTCTGGCCGTTGGCGGCCATGGGGGCCGGCTACATGACCTTCTTCTTGACCTTGCTGCTGCTCAGGATGAAAAGCGAGCTGCTGGCGGCACGGGTGCGGGCCCTGTCCCTGCAGGGCGCGGCGGCCGGCTAGAGCACGATGATATGAGGTTGAACTAACCTCATATCTGAATCGTGCTCTAAACTGTTGAAGAAGAGCGGGATTCAGATTTGAAGTCCAATCGACTTCAAATCATCCCGCTCTAGGCGCGGGACGGGACGCGAGGAGGAACCTTGGCAGAGTTCTTCGACATGGGTGGCTACGCCGCCTTCGTTTGGCCGGCTTTCGGCCTCACCTTCCTGGTCATGGCGATCATGGTCGTGGCCACCCTGCGGCGCCTGCGCGCCAACCAGCGCGAGCTGGCGCGCCTCGAGGCGGCCGGGGCGCGCCGCGTGCGGGGTGAGGCCCGCAAGCCCAAGTCGGAGGGCGAGGACGCCGAGACCCAGGGCGAGGCAAACCGGCCGGCGGCGGAGCAGAGAGGAGTCGAGGCATGAGGCCCAAACGCCGCCGCCTGATGATGATCTCGGTCGGCCTGCTGGCGCTCTTCGGCGCCGCGGCCTTGGTGCTGACCGCCCTGGAAGACAACCTGGTGTTCTTCTATAGCCCCAGCGACCTCGCCGAGCGGCCGCAGCCGCCGGCCCGGGCCTTCCGTCTCGGCGGGCTGGTCGAGGAGGGCTCGGTCGAGCGCAGCGCCGACGGCGTGACCACGACCTTCCGGATCACCGACCTGACCAACAGCGTCTCGGTGTCCTACACCGGGATCCTGCCGGACCTTTTCCGTGAGGGTCAGGGCGTGGTCACCGAAGGCACCCTGGGGCCCGACGGGCTCTTCACCGCCAGCGAAGTCCTGGCCAAGCACGACGAGAACTACATGCCCAAGGAGGTCGCCGACGCCCTCAAGGAATCGGGCCAGTGGCGCCACGGCAGCGGGGAGGACAGCAGCCAATGATCGCGGAAATCGGCCACTTCGCCCTGATCCTGGCCCTGGTCGTGGCCGTCGTCCAGGGCACCCTGCCGATGATCGGGGCGGCCCAGGGCCGGGCCAACTGGATGGCCGTGGCGCGGCCCTCGGCGCAGCTGCAGCTGCTCCTGGTGCTGACCGCCTTCCTGGCCCTGATGCAGGCCTACGTGGTCTCCGACTTCTCCCTGGCCAACGTGGCCCAGAACTCGCACTCGGCCAAGCCGATGCTCTACAAGATCACCGGGGTCTGGGGCAATCACGAGGGCTCGATGCTGCTCTGGATCCTGATCCTAGCGCTCTTCGGCGCCGCGGTCGCGGCCTTCGGGGGCAACCTGCCGCCGACCCTGCGCGCCCGGGTGCTCTCGATCCAGGCCTGGATCGCGGTCGGCTTCTTGGCCTTCTCGCTCTTCACCTCGAACCCCTTCGAGCGGATCTTTCCGGTGCCGCTGGACGGCCAGGACCTCAATCCCCTGCTCCAGGACCCGGGCCTCGCCTTCCACCCGCCCATGCTCTACGTCGGCTATGTCGGCTTCTCGATCGCCTTCGCCTTCGCCGTAGCGGCCCTGATCGAGGGCCGGGTCGACGCCGCCTGGGCCCGCTGGGTGCGGCCCTGGACCCTGCTCGCCTGGCTCTTCCTGACCGGCGGCATCGCGTTGGGCAGCTGGTGGGCCTACTACGAGCTCGGCTGGGGCGGCTGGTGGTTCTGGGATCCGGTCGAGAACGTCTCCTTCATGCCCTGGCTGATGGGCACCGCCCTGCTGCACTCGGCGGTCGTGGTCGAGAAGCGCGACGCCCTGAAGATCTGGACCATCCTGCTGGCGATCCTGACCTTCTCCCTGTCGCTGATCGGCACCTTCATCGTCCGCTCGGGCCTGTTGACCTCGGTCCACGCCTTCGCCACCGATCCCGAGCGCGGGCTCTTCATCCTGATGCTGCTCTGCATCGCCATCGGCGGCTCGCTGGTGCTCTTTGCCCTGCGGGCGCCGGCGCTCAAGGCCGGCGGACTCTTCGCGCCGATCAGCCGCGAGGGCGGCCTGGTCCTCAACAACCTGCTGCTGGCGGTGTCCACCGGCACGGTCTTCCTGGGCACCCTGGCGCCGCTCTTCGCCGAGGCCTTCGACTACAAGATCTCGGTCGGCGCGCCCTACTTCAACCTCTTCGCGGCGATCTTCGGCCTGCCGCTGATCGCGGCCATGGGCGTCGGGCCGCTGCTGCCCTGGAAGCGGGCCGACCTGGCCGGCGCCCTGGGCCGGCTCAAGATCGCGGCCGGCCTCACTTTCGTCGCCGGGCTGGTGACTTGGTACCTGCAGCAGGGCGGGCCGGTCCTGGCGATCCTGGGCATGGTCCTCGCCGCCTGGCTGTTCTTCGCGACCCTGGCCGAATGGGCCGAACGGGTGCAGCTCTTCCGCACCTCGCCGGCGGCCAGCCTGTCGCGGGCCCTGCGCCTGCCGCGGGCGGCCTACGGCATGACCTTCGCCCATCTCGGCATGGCGATCGCGGTCGCCGGCATGACTGCCTCCTCGGCCTGGAAGGCGGAGGAAGTGCGGGTCATGCGCCCGGGCGAGACCGTCGAGGTCGCCGGCTACAGCTATCGCTTCGAGGAGGTGCGCGAACTGCGCGGCCCCAACTACTTCAGCGAGGTCGGCCGCTTCACGGTCACCCGCGACGGCGAGTCTGTCGCCGAGCTGACCCCGGAGAAGCGCTTCTATCCGGTTCAGCAGATGCCGACCACCGAGGCGGCGATCCACACCACCGGTGTCTCCGACCTCTACGCAGTGATCGGCGATTCCGACGGCCAGGGCGGCTGGACGGTGCGGATCTACCACGAACCGCTGGTGCCCTGGCTCTGGGCCGGCGCCCTGCTGATGGTGCTCGGCGGCTGCATCTCGCTCAGCGACCGCCGCCTCCGGGTCGGCGCGCCGCGCCGGCGGACCGCCCCCGCCGCGGCCGCCGCCACGGCGTCCTGAGGGCCGCCGGAATGCGCAAGCGGGTCCTCCTGCTGCTACCGATCGCGGTTTTCGCGGTCCTGGTCGGTGCCTTCGTCTGGGGCCTGGCACCCGACCGCGATCCGCGCCGGGTGCCCTCGGCGATGGTCGACAAGCCGGCGCCGGACTTCGACCTGCCCTCGGTCACTGGCCTGGAGATTCCGGGCCTGAAGACCGGCGACCTGAACGGCCAGGTCACCCTGGTCAACTTCTTCGCCTCCTGGTGCATCCCTTGCCGGGTCGAGCATCCGTTGTGGATGGACCTGGCTGCCCAGGGCGAGCTCAACCTGGTCGCCATCAACTACCGGGACAAGCCGGCCGACGCGGTCGCCTGGCTGGCCGAACTCGGCAACCCCTACAGCCGGATCGGCGCCGACCTCAACGCCCGGACCGGCATCGACTGGGGCGTCTCGGGGGTGCCCGAGACCTACGTGATCGATCGCGAGGGGCGGATCCGCTATCAGCACATCGGGCCGATGCAGCTCCAAGACTACGAGGAAACCATCCGGCCCCTGATCGAGGATCTCAAGCCATGACCCGCCTCGTCGTTCCACCGCTCTTGCCCGGTCTGCTGGCGGCCCTGGCGATCCTGGCCTTCGCCCTGGCCGCCGCGGCGGTGGAGCCGGACGAGATCCTCGACGATCCGGCGCTGGAGAGCCGGGCCCGCGAGCTTTCCAAGGGCATCCGCTGCCTGGTCTGCCAGAACGAGTCGATCGATTCCTCCAACGCCGAGCTGGCCAAGGACCTCCGGGTCCTGGTGCGTGAGCGCCTGGTCGCCGGCGACAGCGACCGGGAGGTCCTGGACTATCTGGTCGAGCGCTACGGCGACTTCGTCCTGCTCAACCCGCCCTTCAAGCCGCAGACCTACTTGCTCTGGTTCGGGCCGGCCGCGATCCTGCTGCTCGGCGGCCTGGCGGTCGCCGCCTATTTCCGCCAGCGTCGGCGCGACGACGGGCCCGCGCCCGCTCCGGCGTCGGCCCTCAGCGCCGAAGAGCAGAAGCGGCTCAGCGAGATCCTCAAGGACGACGGCCGCACCTGAGAGCGCAACCTACAGTTTTCCGGCGATTTGTCTTGGTTAAAGCGACGAGCTTCCGGGCCCGCCATTTCCTTTTGCACAAAGACGAAAAGCCGACTACCGTTTGCCGCAAAAGACCAAGCAAGAACATAACGGCAGGGAGTGATCGTGCGTGGGGCGCAACGGACAGGCGGCGCTCGTCGCAGAAGATATCCATAAGAGCTTCGGCCCCGTCGAGGTCCTGAAAGGCGTTTCGGTCACCGCCCACGTCGGCGATGTCATCGCCATGATCGGGGCCAGCGGCTCGGGCAAGAGCACGTTCCTGCGCTGCATCAACCTGCTGGAGACGCCCGACTCCGGGCGGGTGACGGTGGGCGGCGAGACCATCGAGATGGTCACCGACCGCCACGGCAAGACGAAGCCCGCCGACCGCAAGCAGGTCGAGCGGATCCGCACCCGCTTGGCCATGGTTTTCCAGAGCTTCAACCTCTGGAGCCACATGACGGTCCTGGAGAACGTCGTCGAGGCCCCGATCCACGTGCTCAAGGTGCCCAGGGCCGAGGCCCGGGAGCGCGCCGAGGCCTTGCTGCAAAAGGTCGGCATCCAGGAGCGCAAGGACTACTATCCGGCCCACCTTTCCGGCGGCCAGCAGCAGCGCGTCGCCATCGCCCGGGCCCTGGCGATGGAGCCCGACGTCTTGCTCTTCGACGAGCCGACCTCGGCCCTCGATCCCGAGCTGGTCGGCGAGGTCCTGCTGGTCATGCGCCAGCTGGCCGAGGAGGGCCGGACCATGATGGTCGTCACCCACGAGATGGGCTTTGCGCGCGACGTCTCCAACAACGTGGTTTTTCTGCACGAAGGCCGGGTCGAGGAGCAGGGCCCGCCGGCCGAAGTCTTCGGCCAGCAACGGTCGGAGCGATTTCGTCAGTTCCTGGCGCGGACCCGGGACTGACCGGTGCCGAGGGCACCGAATACGAAACCAGACTGCAAGAGGCAGTTTTCGTTTGAAGAGCTTTAGAGGGAGAAAATCTATGCGTTTCAACAAGTTCAAGGCAGCGATCGCGGCTGGCGTCCTGGCGCTGGGACTGGCGAGCGTCGCGCAGGCCGAAGATGCCTTGCGGATCGGCGTGGAAGGTGCCTACCCGCCCTTCTCCTGGAAGGAAGCTGACGGCACGCTGAAGGGCTTCGACATCGACATCGCCAATGCCCTCTGCGAGAAGATGGGCCGCGAGTGCGAGCTGGTCGAGCAGGATTGGGACGGCATCATCCCGGCGCTTCTAGCGAAGAAGTACGACGCCATCGTCGCCTCCATGTCGATCAACGAAGAGCGCAAGAAGCGGGTCGACTTCACCGGCAAGTACTACAATACCCCGGCCAAGTTCGTCGCCGCCAAGGACGCCGGCTTCGA